>CAZWRO010000018.1:0-4669 GCA_964635365.1 uncultured bacterium
GGCCAAAACTGTCCGTGTCCGGACATGGTCAGTTTTTTGGCCATTCTGTCCATTTTTGTCCATTTTGTCCACGCCCGCTGTCCACGCTGTCCACGCCGCGGATTCGCTTGGTGCTTGACAAATAGGGCGATATATGGGTGGGGCACAACGGCACAGGCGAATGCGGGGCAGAATACTGCCCCGCAGAGTGCTGTTGGGGGACCGCCGCCGGTCCCCCAAACCCCCTCCCCGCTCCGGTGCCCGGAGTGCCAAGATTCTGACGGGGGTGGAGGGTTGGGCGCGTGGGTCGAGGGGTATGGAGGAGAGTGGGGCCTTAGTGGTGTGGGCAGGAGGCACGACGGATTGCTTCGGCTGGATTCTCTTTCCCGCAGTTGGGGCAGCGCATGATTCACTCTCCCATCCGCGCGGTTAGGGATGCTCCGAGTCGTCCTTGATTACTGGCTCCCATATCGCCGAGTCCTCGTGCCGTTCCTTCTCCCAACTGCCGTCGGGCAGCTGCGACCGGGACATTCTCCGGACAAATCCGTCGGCGACGATGTACCAGTCGTATCCCCAGCCGCGACTCGAAGCATGCCGCGGTGGCACGGGCAGCAGCTCTGGGCCGCCAGCGGCATTCCAGCCAGCATCGCTCTCGAAGATGACGATGGTGCGCTCGGGGTCTGCAAGCACTCCATGCGTCAGGCCAGCGAGGCCCGAGTTGAAGGCATAGGCGCTACGCTGGCTGCTGCCGCTTGGGTACATAAGAAGTCGTTCATCCTCAAGGTAAGGGAGGAGTTGGTCACACCAGTAGGCCGGATCAGGAAACGCATCGTCATTGTCAGCGAGGTACAACTGCAGGGCCGATGCCACCGGGCGCAATGTCTCTCGTTCCTCGGCGACGGCTTGACTGGCCACATCCCCGGCCAGCATTGGGCCCATTAGCGGGGCGTAGGCTGAAAGGATAATTGCGCCCCAAGCTGCGACGGGCACTCGTGATCCCGGTGCACAGAGACGGTGCGCGATCAGCGCAGCCAGAGCGAGGGACAGACTCACCCCCGACAATGTGCGGCTCACTGGGTAGGGGTATCCACTAGGGTGCAGATCCGCCGTGCGAAGGAGGAAGAGGGCCGCTATGGCTATGCCGGACATAGCTAGGGCCGCCAGCGCAAGGCGTGCGACGGCCGGTGGAGCCGGGCACTTGCCTCTGAACCGCGTGCCGGCGGCGACCATGATCGTGGTCGCCACCGCTAGCATGTGCAGGATTGGGCCGAGCACGAGGCAGGCCAGGAAGACAGCCAAGGCGGCTGCCACGACAATCGCGGCCACGCGGTACGCCTTCGGATCAAGAGTTCTCTGCGACGACTTCGCCGTCGGCATTAGTCAGCTTTCTGTGGACATAGCAGTGGGCCGGTCCATGACAGTCACCCCCAGCGCCCTCGCCAGCCCGTGGGGCAGCGGACCTGGTAATCCCAAGCATGTGCGAGGCACGTCTTGCTGCAGATCACCCGCCAAGTACCTCCGTCGTCCACTCATGCAACCATATCTCAACTACTTCGCCATTCTCCAGTGCATAGGCGGCTGCATGGCCTTCGTCGTACTCATAGTCGGGCCACTCAGACTCAGGAACGGCCTCGACGACATGCTGGGGCTTCTCCAGATACCAGAGGATGTCGTACTCGCCGAACTCGTCTCGCTGGGATGGGACTCCCAACCGCTGGAGCAGCCGCTCCTCCGAATCGCCAAGGGCAATACCCGAGTCCGTACGAAGTTTCGCGAAATCTTGGTCGACCAACTGCGCTGGATGGTGGTTCTTTGCTGTGAGGATGAGGGTGTCGGTCCAGATGTACTCTTCCGTCAGTAGGCGGATTCCCCGCACATCGCGATACAGCCGCTCGGATCCGCCGAAGCACCATCCTGTCACCCCCTCTCCCAGATCGGGCAGACGCTCGTCACCCGCTTGGAAAGTGTACTTCCCCAGCCTCGTGGCAACGGCCGTCTTAGTGCCGGCCAAGAGGAAGTCCTTAGGGGGGCCCGGCCATCCCCATCTATTGAAAGCGAACGCTCGCACAACGGTGTACGTTGCCAGCACATCTCCATCCTCTGGGTCAAGGATGTAGTCGGGGTTCTCCCCGGCCTGTGCCCCCGCAGGGTCTGCGCGTTCCTCATGGCACCCATACAGGCTGGCACCAATCGCGATAGCTACGACCGCGGCGAGCAGCAGGGCGCCGAGCGGGTCTCGACGGACCGGCGGACCGAACCCCTTCGTCTCCTTCACGGCGGCAGCCGAGCCATTGATGCCTTTCTTCACCGGCTGACCTCCTCTCAGTAGTCGAAGCTTGTCGGCCATGCTATTCTGTGGGGCGGCCCGGAGGACCTCGCGCAGGAACGGCCTCCTTGAATGTAGAAGGGCACCTGACGGATGGGCGGTGCCGGGCAGCGATAGCAGACGGCCTTATCCATCATCCCACTGCGGCAAGTGCCGCTGACGCGAGACTGCTGTGAGCGAAACTCCCGTACAGCCAGGCGAACTAGTCACCCTGCGCCTCGACTCTCTGGCCGCCGGCGGGGAAGCCGTCGGGAGGCATGGAGGGATGGCGGTGTTTGTGATGCGGGGCTGCCCCGGCGACGAGGCCGAGGTGGAGATAACAGAAGTGGCGCGTCGCTTCGCGCGCGGCGTGGTGCGCAGAGTCATCACCCCTTCTCCGGATCGGACCGAGCCGGAGTGTCCGCATTTCGGGGAGTGTGGTGGGTGTCAACTGCAGCACATCAGCTATGCGGCCCAGCTTTCGCACAAGACGGCTATGGTCAGGGAGGCGTTGTCCCGAATCGCTCATCTTCCGGAGGTGCAGGTGGGGGAGATATGGGGGATGCAGGATCCCTGGCATTATCGGGGACGGGCCGATTATCATGCCGAAGTTGGCGATTCCGGGGAGCTGGGTATTGGGTTCGCTCGACATCGGAGTCGCGAGGTGGTTTCGCTCACCGAATGCAACGTGCAGCACCCGCTGTCGGAGCGCATCCGGGAAGCAGTGACGAAGCTGATGGGGCGCGTGGCTCAAAGCCCCTCGGAACGCGCGGCGCTGCTGGAGGTCGAGACGCTGATTTCGTTCGCCTCCGGCCAAGGTCTGGTTACGTTAGTGTGTAACGGACGCCCGGCATTTCTCCGGTCCGCCGCGGAGGCGCTCATGGAACAGGTGGACGGCCTTGCCGGTGTGCTGTCCGCGAGAAGGCGTGGCCGCAACTCGCCCCATCGGTCGCCGTCCGAGCTGATCGTCGGCGAAGCAGAGGTGGTGGAGGAATTGAACGGTCGCGGCTATCGCGTGTCGGCCGACTCCTTCTTCCAGAGCAATCCTGCGCAGGCTGCGCGAATGGCTCGCCTGGTGCAAGAGTGGGCCCAGGTCGAAAAAGGCGACGTGGTGTACGATCTATACAGCGGGGTGGGGACGTTTCTGCTGCCGCTGGCCGCCACGGCCCGGCAGGCGCTGGGGGTGGAGGCGCAGTCCTCGGCTGTGGCCGACGCGAAGGTTAACCTGCGTCGGTGGAAGCTGGGGAATGTGCAGCTCTATGAGAGGAACGTCGCGCGTGTGCTGCCGCGGCTGGTGCAGCGTGGCCGGAAGGCCGACGTAATCGTGCTCGACCCGCCGCGCACGGGATGCGACCCGGTAGTCTGTATCTCAGTGGCAAGGCTGGAGCCCCGGCGAATTGTGCTGGTGTCGTGCGACCCCGCCACGCTGGCACGCGACCTCAAGGCCCTGGCCGAGCACGGTTATCGCGCGCGGCGTGTCCAGCCAATCGATATGTTCCCGCAGACCTGGCACGTGGAGTGCGTTGCCGTGTGCGAGCGCGCGGAGCCGCTATAGCTTGGCGATGAACTCGAAGACCGCGTCACTCGCGCCCGGAAGGGCTTCGTGTCCGAAGTCCGGATAGATGACGACGTCCTTCTCAGACGAGATCTTGTTGTAGGCGGCGAATTGGGTTGACGGAGGGCACACCATGTCCATCAAGCCCACGAACATGAGCACCTTCGCCTTGATGCGCGGGGCGAGGTGCTGAACGTCGATATAGCCGAGCCTGGTGAACAGCTCGGGCTCGCGTTCGTGCCGCGGGTCGAACCAGCGGAAGTAGGCCTTTAGCTCCTCATAGGCGGCCTCGGCGAGATCCATCTCCCACACGCGCTGATAGTCGCACAGGAAAGGATACATGGGGGCGGCGCGGGCAATGCGCGGCTCCAAGGCCGCGCAGGCCAACGTCAGTGCTCCCCCCTGTGATCCGCCCGTCGCCCCCACGCGCTTCGCGTCGACCTCCGGCCTGTCCATGACAATTCCCGCGAGCTGGGCGCAATCCAGAAAGATATCGCGGAACAAAAGCTTCCGCGGATCATCACCCAGGCCCCGAATGATATGTCCACGCAGGGTGCTGCCACGCACGCCACCCACATCTTCCGACTCGCCTCCCTGGCCGCGGCAATCCAGAGCGGCCACCGAGAAGCCCTGCGCGACGTAGTGCAGCTTATCGGACCAGTCGCCGCTGTTGCCGGAGTAGCCGTGGAACAGGAGCACGGCGGGATGCGGCGCATCGCTCTTCGCCGGACGAAGATATTTGGCGTGTATCCTCGCTCCAGCGACACCGGTGAAGTAAAGATCGAAGCACTCCGCGAACTGCGCGCTCAGGGCATGCGGGACAAGCTCAA
>CAZWRO010000018.1:4769-8289 GCA_964635365.1 uncultured bacterium
TAAAGATCGAAGCACTCCGCGAACTGCGCGCTCAGGGCATGCGGGACAAGCTCAATCTGCGGGTCGGTCGAGCGCATCTCCTCAACGGCGCCGCCCCAGTACTGCTCGAAGTCGTCGGGCCGGGGGTTTCGGCCGCCATAGGTTCGCAGCTCGTCGAGAGGCATCTCAAAGACTGGCATGATTCTCTCCTGTGGGGGATATCGGCTTTCGGCTCAAGCTCTTTCTCGAACGCCATCTTGGCTCTGCGGCTGCTGAGTCCTGCCAATCCGCCGTTAGGTGTGCTGAGTAGTCAGGGTCGAAGCTCTTCACCACCTGCGAGTCAGTCGAGCGCATCTCCTCAACGAGGCCTTCCGCTGCCTTTCGGCGTACTGGTGGCCTGACAAGGCCTGCCGATCTTCGTGTTTTGGAGGTGGCCACAACAGGCGGGCCGACCGGCAGGGTTGAATCGCCACGGCATGCCGATAGAGAAGGCGGACTTGAAGATTACCGGCATGCACTGCGCGGCCTGCGCGGCCAAGATTGAGCAGCGTCTGCGGGAGGTGGCCGGCGTGTCTCAAGCGACAGTGAACTATGCGACCGAGCACGCCACGATCGCCTTCGAGGAAGCGGAGCTCACCCCAGGCGATTTGAGGGAGGCCGTCGAGTCCGTCGGCTATGGGGTGGTGGAGCCGGGGGCAGAGGAGGACGAGCGAGTGGCTCGCCGGCGCGAGTTGGGCCGCCTTCGTCTGCGTTTCCTGGCCTCCGCTGGCGGCACGGTGGCAATCCTGCTCGCCACCCACCTCCCGGTTGTCCCCGCTCAGGTACGCCCCTGGATGCTATTGGCGCTGGCGACGCCGGTCCAGTTCTGGGCGGGCTGGCAGTTCTACCGCGGGTTCTGGCTGGCGCTTCGCGCGGGCTTCGCAGACATGAATACGCTGATAGCATTTGGGACTACCGCGGCCTACGGCTACAGCCTAGCCGTGACACTTGCGCCGTCTCTGGTTTCGCGCGCGGGAGCCGACGTACATTTCTACTACGACACCTCGGCCATGATCATCACGCTCATCTTGCTCGGCCGCTTGCTGGAGATCGGCGCCAAGGGCCGTGCCTCGGAGGCCATTCGGCGGCTCGCCGGGCTGCAGCCGAAGACGGCGCGCGTGATACGAGACCAGGCCGAGATGGAGATCCCAATCGATCAGGTGTCTGTCGGGGATATCGTCGCGGTGCGGCCCGGAGAACGAATCGCGGTGGATGGGACGATTACGGATGGGCAGTCGGCGGTCGATGAAAGTATGGTCACAGGCGAAAGCATGCCCGTGGACAAGGGCCCGGGTGATGCTGTCATCGGCGGTACGATCAACCTCACGGGGGCGTTCCGGTTCCATGCTTCGAGGGTGGGAGCGGAAACGGTACTGGCTCAGATCATCCGTCTGGTCCGAGAGGCGCAGGGATCGAAGGCTCCCATCCAGCGCCTGGCCGACCGTGTCGCGGCGGTCTTTGTCCCGATTGTCATCGCCGTCGCGCTGGTCACCTTCGCCATTTGGATGATGGTGGGCCCGAACCCAGCCTACGCGGTGGTGGCCGCGGTGTCGGTTCTCATAATCGCCTGCCCGTGTGCGCTGGGTCTGGCCACGCCGACTTCGCTGCTCGTCGGCACCGGGCGCGGGGCCGAGCTTGGAATCCTCATCCGAAGCGCCGAGGCGCTGGAGATCGCCGGAAACGTGAACACCGTGGTGTTCGATAAGACGGGGACGCTAACGCGCGGCGAGCCAATGGTTACGGATGTGATCCCTGCCGCAGACTGGGACTCAGAGAGGGTGCTGCGACTGGCGGCCTCGGTCGAACGGGAGTCCGAGCATCCACTGGGGAAGGCCGTTATGGCGGCCGCCGAGGAGCGCGGCCTGCGGGCCGATCCGGTCGAGGAGTTTCAGGCGGTGCCGGGCATGGGGGCGAAGGGTCGCGTGAACGGGGCCCTGGTCGCAGTGGGAAATGCGGCGCTAATGCAGGTGCTGGACATCGATACCGCCGCCATCGCCGAACGCGCAGACAGCCTTGCCGGCGAAGGCAAGACGGTTATGATTGTCGGGACGGGTACGCAGGCGGTGGGGATCATCGCCTTGGCAGATGTCGCCAAATCGGAAGCCGCGGAGGCTGTCGCGCGCCTGAAGCAAATGGGCCTGGCGGTTGCCATGCTGACCGGCGACAATGTCCGTACCGCCGCGGCGGTGGCGCGGGCGGTCGGAATCGAGGACGTTCGGGCTCAGGTGCTGCCGGAGGATAAGGCGGAGGCCATGAAGGCGCTCCAGGCCGAGAATCGGCAAGTGGCGATGATCGGTGACGGGATCAACGACGCGCCGGCTCTGGCGCAGGCGAATGTCGGCCTCGCGCTGGGGCAGGGCACCGACATAGCCATGGAGACCGCGGACATCACTCTGGTCCGGAACGACCTTTTGCTGGTGCCGGAGGCGATCCGGCTCAGCCGGGCGACGCTCGCCAACATCCGTCAGAATCTGTTCTGGGCGTTCTTCTACAACACGATTGGCATCCCCATCGCGGCCGGGGCGCTCTATCCGGTCCTTCACACACTCCTGCATCCAGCCATGGCGGCGGCAGCAATGGCCTTCTCCTCCGTTTCCGTCGTGGGGAACGCGCTGCGCCTCCGCCGCTTCCGCGGCATGAGAGCCGTGTGAGGCAGCCACAGGCCCCCACTTGTCAAGCCTGGCTCAATCCGATAGAATCTCGTAGTGTTACCATTCGGAGGCATTGCCCATGTCCGGTCACTCCAAGTGGCATAACATCAAGATACGTAAGCAGGCCCAGGATGCCAAGAAGAGCAAGGCCTTCTCCAAGATGTCTCGGGACATCATTATGGCCGCCAAGGATGGCGGGGGTGACCCCGACATCAACAACCGCTTGCGGGTGGCGATTGAGAAAGCGCGCGCGGCCGGCCTGCCGCAAGACAACGTCAAGCGTGCTATTCAGCGGGGAACCGGCGATGTCCAAGGTGTCACCTTCGAGTCGGCGGTCTACGAGGGGTACGGCCCCGGCGGCGTCGCCGTAATGGTGCAGATCCTGACCGATAATCGTAACCGAGCAGTCAGCGAACTGCGCAGCATCTTCGGCAAGCACGGTGGGAACCTCGGAGCGGCAAACTGCGTTGCCTGGCTCTTCGATCAGAAGGGCATCATTCTCGTGCCGCAAGACGGTGTGTCCGAGGAGAAGGTGCTGGAGATCGCCTTGGAGGCAGGGGCCGAAGACGTGCAGGCCGATGATTCGTCCTACGAAATCAGCACGGCACCGGGGGACCTCGAAGGCGTCAAGAAGGCTTTGGAGAAGAACGACATCTCCTTCGAGAGCGCAGAGGTTACGATGGTCCCGCAGAACCGCGTCACCCTGAAGGAGAAGCAGGCTCAGCAGGTCCTGCGGCTAATGGATGCGCTGGAAGAGCAGGACGATGTCCAGCAAGTCTACGCGAACTTCGATATACCGGATCGCATTATGGAAGCGATTGCGGCCTAAGGCGCCGAATCGCATTATGGAA
>CAZWRO010000018.1:8389-9660 GCA_964635365.1 uncultured bacterium
TATGGAAGCGATTGCGGCCTAAGGCGCCGAATCGCATTATGGAAGCGATTGCGGCCTAAGGCGCCGAATCGCATTATGGAAGCGATTGCGGCGTAAGGGGGCGGGCGGGGCAGCTTTGGAGTTACGTGGGATGGGCGGCGTGGGGCCGCCCTTTCTGCTTTGAATCAGATGATTGATTTATCGTACGACACCGTACTTTCGCGGGTCACGAAGCCCGCGCGGTACATCGGCGGCGAGTGGAACGCGGTGAAGAAGGATCCTAGTACCACTCGCGCGCGCTTCGTGCTGGCCTATCCCGACACTTATGAGGTCGGGATGTCGCACCTCGGCCTGCATATCCTGTACCACGTGCTGAACAGCCATCCGGATTTCATGGCCGAGAGGGTGTTCGCGGCGTGGCCCGACATGGAGGAGCAACTCCGGGCACGCGGGATGGCGCTTGCGAGCCTCGAATCTCGGACTCCGCTCCGCGAGTTCGATGTCGTCGGTTTCACTTTGCCGTACGAGCTGACCTATACCAACATCCTGAACATGTTGGATCTGGGCGGCCTTCCGGTGCGGGCGGCCGATCGCACCTCGGACCATCCGCTGGTCATCGGGGGTGGGCCCGGCGCGGTGAATCCCGAGCCAATGGCCGACTTCTTCGACGCCTTCCTGATCGGGGAAGGGGAGGAGGCAATCCTCGAGATCGCGGAAGCGGCGGCTCTCGGAGACCGTGCGGAGGCGCTCGAGGCGCTGGCCGCGATAGAGGGCGTTTACGTACCGGCCTTCTACCATGCCGCCAGCGAGGGACCGGGCCCAATCGGAAGCGTCACCCCGGCGAACGGTGCACCCGCTCGCATCCGGCGACGCTTCACTCCAGACTTGGAGACGGCGCCCTTCCCCACCCGTCAGATCGTTCCGTTCATCGACACGGTGCACTCCCGCGTCACTCTCGAAATCATGCGCGGATGCACGCGCGGATGCCGCTTCTGCCAGGCCGGGGCGGTCTACTTGCCGCGCAGATTCCGCACGGTCGATACTCTGGTGCGCCAGGCCGAGGAGGCGGTTGCAGCTACCGGGCACGACGAGATTTCACTGCTCGCATTCACGAGTGTCGACCACCCGCAGATCGAAGAGCTGGTCGACACGCTGGTGTCGCGGTTGGGCCCGAGGGGAGTGGGGGTTGCGCTTCCCTCCTTGCGAGCGGACTCATTCTCGGTGAGGCTGGCCAACAGCATCCGGCAGGTGCGCAAGACGGGGCTCACGTTCGCGCCGGAGGCCGGCACCGC
>CAZWRO010000018.1:9760-14510 GCA_964635365.1 uncultured bacterium
GGCAGGACGACGTGGAGACGCTCGCGCACAAGCAACGCCTGCTGCAGAGATCTATGAGGGAACGCGCAGTGAAACTCTCGTGGACCGATCCGGGCATGAGCGCGCTGGAGGCAGCGATTTCCCGCGGCGATCGGCGCCTGGGCCGCGCGATTGAGGCGAGCTGGCGGCTCGGTTCGACCTTCGATGCCTGGAGCGAGCACTTCGACTCGGAGCGCTGGCGACGGTCGTTCGAGGAAGTCGACTTGAACCTGCAAGACTACGCCAACGCTGACCTTTCGTTCGAGGCCCCACTGGCCTGGGATCACATCGGCTGCGGCCCCGAAAAGGCGGTGCTGCAACGCGAAGCCGAGAGGGCGTTGTCACAAGGAGAAGCTTGACGTGGCGCAGCTCGTTTGTCGCTATCGAAAGGGGAACGAGGTCAGGTGGCTCTCGCACCTAGACGTGAAACGCACACTCGAGCGCGCAATGCGTCGGGCCGAGCTGCCTCTGGTGCTGACCCGTGGGTACAACCCGCATCTCAAGCTCAGCCTGGGGCCGCCCCTGCCGCTCGGCGCTACCGGCGACGCGGAGCTGCTGGCGATTCACGTCGCCGAGGCCATCGACCCCGAGCACGTCAAGGATCGCCTCAACGAGCAGCTTCCCACCGGGCTGGAGGTGGTGGAAGTCTGGGCCGTGCCGGGGTATAGAAAAAAGGAGACCTTCGGCGAGATCGACGTCGCCGAATACAAAGCGATTGCCTTGAGCAGCGTCGATGCTGAGGAGATCCGCTCGCGGGCCGAAGACCTGATGGCGCAGGAGGAGCTAATCGTTCATCGCTCCGACGGGCGATCCGAGCGCACCGTGGACGTTCGTCCGTTCATATTGAGCATTGGCGTTCGCGAGGCCCCTGTGGGGGAAGCGGATGTGACGATGCGCTTGCGCACTGGCAGTCATGGTGGGGCTAAACCCCAGGAGGTCATGTCGCTTCTCGGGGTGGCGGGGGAAGATCAATTTGTCCGGTATCACAGAACTGGGCTTTACGCGTCGGCCCAGTCTCCTGCAAAATCCGAGGCACCTGCGCCCCGACGCTGGACGGACAGACGCGGGGGCAGAAAGAGAAACCGACTCCGGTGAGAAAAGAAATCATAGTTAACGCCGAAGAACTTGAGTCTCGGGTGGCGATTATCGAACAGGGTCAGCTGGCCGAGCTTCACGTGGAACGCGAGGCCCGCATCGTCGGAAGCATCTACAAGGGCCGCGTAATGAGCGTGCTCCCCGGCATGGATGCCGCGTTCGCCGACATCGGGCTCCCCAAGAATGTGTTCCTGACTGCGGATGATGTCGGGTTTGTCAGCAAGGACGGAGTTACCGTTAAGGGCGCCCCGCGGTCCCTGACTATTTCAGAGCGGCTGAAAGAGAACCAAGAGGTGGTCGTGCAGATAGTGCGCGCACCGGTGGCTGCAAAGGGCGCTCGCGCCAGCACTCGCTTGGCCCTGCCAGGGCGCTACCTGGTGCTCCTCATGTACAACGGACGGCAGGCCGGCGTGTCCAGGAAGATAGAGGATCGCAAGGAGCGCGATCGGCTCCGCAAGATAGGGGAGGAGCTTCGGCCCAAGGGCCGCGGCCTGATAATCCGTACCGAAGCAGAGGGGCGTGGGAAGAAAGAGCTGCAGGCTGACCTGAAAGTGTTGCTGGACCTCCAGGATCGACTCGCTTCCCGGGCCGCTGAGGTCAAGGCTCCCGCCCTCCTGCACCAGGATCTTACGCTGGTGTATCAGGTCATTCGCGACGTCCTCAGCGAGGACGTCACCCGCCTGGTAATCGACGCCAAGAGCGTCTACGACACCGCCGTTGACCTGGTGGAACACATTGCCCCCAACCTGCGGAAGCGCATCAAGCGGTATCGAGGAAAGATGCCCATCTTCCACAAGTACAAGGTGGAGGGGGATATCGACCGCCTGCTGCGCCGTAGAGTATGGCTGCGCGCTGGCGGCTACATCAGCATCGACCAGGCGGAGGCGTTCACGGCCATCGATGTCAACACCGGGCGCTTCACTGGGTCGAGCGGCCTGGCGGATACGATTCTGCAGACGAATGTCGAGGCGGCGGAGGAAATCGCGCGCCAGCTCAGACTCCGGGACCTGGGCGGCATCATCGTCATCGATTTCATCGATATGGATCGCGCCCGGCATCGACAGCGCGTTATGAAGACTTTCGAAGACGCTCTGAAGCGCGACCGCCAGAAGACCAAGATAGTCCACCTCAGCCCACTCGGTCTGCTGGAGATGACCCGCAAGCGGCGCGGCGAGAGCCTGATGGGAATCATCACTGAGATTTGCCCCCACTGCGGTGGCCTGGGACGTGTCCGCAGGAGACTGACCGTCGCTCTCAAGGTGGAGCGCGAAGTGCGTCGCATCGCCGCCGAGAACAAACCGGAGGCCATCTCCGTGCGGGTCGCTCCGTCGATAGCAGCTCTGCTGATTGGCGAGGGGGGGGAGCTGGCTGCCAACCTGCACAGTGCGGTGGGGATCCCGGTCTACATCCGGGCGGAGGAGCGTTTCGGCCTGGAGGAGGACGAAGTCGTAGCGATCACGGCCGCTCGTGCCGCCGCGCGGATCAAGACGTACCGCGTTGGCGACGAGGTGGTGGTGAGTCAGGTCGATCCCGAGGACCCGTTGACCGGCGAGGAGGTCCACGGCTGGTGCGACGGGTATCGAGTGCAATTCACAGGTCTGGATGCGAGCGCGGACACTCACACCGTCGTGCTGGCGGAAGCGGGCGATTCTCTCGGCCGCGGTAATGTGAAGGGCACCAAACCGAAGTCGAAGCAGGAAGCGCCGGCAAAGAAGCGGCCCCGCCGACGCGGCGGCCGGAAGCGGTCTGCCGCCAGCCGAAAGGCGAAGCAGGAGGCGGCCGGTTCTGCGCCAGCCACGGCCACCGCCCCGAGCCCGGCGGAGAAGAAGCCTTCGCCGCCCGCGGAGGTCGTGCGAGAGCCGGTTAAGCAGTCGGCTCCTGAGATCAAACCGGCGCCCAAGAGGCGAGGACTGTTGAGGCGAGGTTCTCGGCAGATCACACGCCCTCGGCGTTAGCTTCGAGCCGGGGCGGCCTTGCTGGCGGACGGCACGCCGGCAGGGGCGGCGGTCTGTTTGACACCCCCTAGTGATTCTGGTACGATACTTTTTTCTGGAGGTCTAGCGGGCGTGTACGCAATTGTGGAGACAGGCGGAAAACAATACCGAGTTGAGCCGGATGAGATCTTTCGTACGGAGAAGCTCAACGCCGAGCCCGGCGCAAAGGTGGAGCTCGAACGTGTTGCGCTCGTGGAGCGCAACGGGAAAGTGCGTATGGGCGATCCGTGGGTGAAGGGCGCTCGCGTGAGTTGTCGCGTCCTTTCTCACGGCCGTTGGCGTAAAGTGGATGTCTTCACCTATAAGGCCAAGGAGAACATCAAGCGCAAGTTGGGGCATCGTCAGTCGTACACCCAGCTTCGCGTCGAGAAGATAA
Source organism: uncultured bacterium (assembly GCA_964635365.1). Lineage (GTDB taxonomy): Bacteria > Armatimonadota > Hebobacteria > Hebobacterales > Hebobacteraceae > CAZWRO01. The sequence goes on from CAZWRO010000018.1 coordinate 13,244, forward strand.
CGGTGGGCAGAGGGCGCACCAAGAAGGAGAGTTGAAATGGCGCACAAGAAAGGAATGGGTAGCTCCCGCAACGGCCGAGACAGCCAGTCGCAGCGACGGGGCGTTAAGGTCTTCGACGGAACTCTCATACCTGCTGGCAGCATTATAGTGCGCCAGAACGGGACCCGCATTCATCCGGGTCGCAACGTGGGACTAGGCCGCGACGACACGCTCTTTGCTTTGGTCGAAGGGACCGTCAAGTTTGCCGCGAAGCCGGGAAAGCGTCGTCAGGTACACGTAATTCCGGCCGCCGGCTAGTGCGCACGTGACGGCCGAGCGGGGCCGCGCGGTGTTTGTCGACGAGGCGGATATTGAGGTCAAGGCCGGCGACGGCGGAGACGGCGTCGTCAGCCTGCGACGTGAGAAGTTCGTTCCCCGTGGCGGGCCCGATGGGGGAGACGGCGGGCATGGCGGTGACGTGATCCTTCTTGCTGATCCCCACCTTCGCACTCTCATTGATCTGCGGTATCGGCCGCGCTACCACGCCGAGGATGGCGGCCGCGGTGGGGCGAACCGGAAACGTGGTAAGAACGGCAAGCAGGTAGTAATCCACCTCCCTCTGGGCACCCTGGTTCGAGAAGTTGACGGCAACCGCGCGGTGGCCGACCTGACTGAACCGGGGGAGCAGGTGGCGCTGCTCCGAGGAGGCAGGGGCGGACGTGGCAATGTTCGTTTCGCGAGCGCCACGCGCCGCACCCCGAGGTTCGCGGAGAAGGGCGAGCCAGGCCAGGCCCGTCGGCTGTCCCTGGAGCTCAAGCTGCTGGCGGATGTTGGCGTCATCGGATTTCCCAACGCAGGCAAATCAAGCCTGATATCTCGCGTCTCTGCCGCACGTCCAAAAGTGGCCGCTTACCCGTTCACCACACTCCAGCCCAACCTGGGCGTTGTTCGGCTTGAGGGGGGAAACAGCTTTGTGATCGCGGATCTGCCAGGATTAGTCGAGGGCGCTCACAGGGGAGTTGGAAGAGGGCACGCTTTCCTGCGTCACGTCGAGCGCACGCGGCTGCTGATCCATCTGCTCGACGCAGCCTGCGAAAGAGACCCGCGCGAAGACTTCGTCGTGCTGAACCGAGAGCTGGCCCTTTACGACGCGGAGCTGGGACAGCGACCTCAGCTCGTGGCCTTGAACAAGCTGGACCTCAACCCTCCGCCCGACCGCCTCGCCGAGGTAGAAGGCTTCTTGGAGGAGCAGGGCCACACGGTGTTCCGCATCTCCGCCCTCACCGGG
>CAZWRO010000018.1:14610-19432 GCA_964635365.1 uncultured bacterium
GTCATCCGGCGCCTGCGCGAGCTGGGGGCCAAGGACGGCGATCGCGTGCGGGTCGGGGCTGTTGAGTTGGAGTTCGTGCAGTGAGGAGTGTTCATGACGACCGGGCCGATGGCTGAGGTGCTGCAGAAGGCGAAGAGAGCGCGCGATGCTGCCGCCCACTTGGCCCTGATGTCGCGCGCCCAAAAGGACCACGCGCTGTTGAGCATGGCCGACGCCCTGGAGGCGAAGGCCGACGTAATTCTCGCCGCCAACGCGGATGACGTCGACAACGCCAAACAGCGCCGGATGTCGTCCGCTCCCATCGACAGATTGCTGCTCAATGCAGAACGCATCTCGGAGATGGCCGACGGCCTCCGCTCCGTCGCTCGCCTGGCGGATCCAGTGGGAGAGGTGATAACCGGATGGCGGCTTCCGAACGGACTGGAGATCGCCAAGGTGCGGGTGCCCATCGGTGTGGTAGGGATCATCTACGAGTCCCGGCCGAATGTAACTGTTGACGCGGCCGGATTGTGCGTCAAGTCGGGTAACGCCGTGATCCTTCGCGGGGGGTCGGATGCCATTCAATCGAACCTGGCTTTGGTCAGCGTGTTGACCCGCGCGGGCACCTCAGCGGGGCTTCCCGAAGGGGCGATTGAGATTATCGAGACTACGGACCGGAAAGCGGCCGGTCAGCTCATGCGGCTGAACGAATATGTGGATGTGCTCATCCCGCGCGGCGGGGCAGGCCTGATCCGCCGCGTTAAGGAAGAGTCGTCGGTGCCGGTCATCGAGACGGGTGAGGGAAACTGTCACGTGTACGTAGATGCCTCCGCCGACCTCGACCGGGCCGAGGAAGTCGTGGTCAACGCCAAGTGTCAGCGTCCCGGGGTCTGCAACGCCGCGGAAACGCTGCTCGTGCACGAAGATGTCGCCGCCGACTTCCTGCCCCGCGTGGGCCGTCGCCTTACCGGCGCGGGTGTGGAGCTGCGCGCCTGTGAACGTGCGATCAAGCACTTGTCGGGCAGCAAGCCCGCTTCTGACGAGGATTGGGAGACTGAGTTCCTGGCCCTCATTATGGCCGTTAAGGTCGTCGCGGATGTAGATGAGGCCATCGACCACATCAACCGCTACGGCACGAAGCACTCGGAGTCGATTCTCACCACCGACCTGGTGAGCGCGCGTCGCTTCACGCAGGCAGTCGACGCCGCGGTGGTATATGTGAACGCCTCCACGCGCTTCACCGACGGGGGGCAGTTCGGCCTGGGCGCGGAGATTGGGATCAGCACTCAGAAGCTTCATGCCCGCGGCCCGATGGCGCTTCCCGAACTGACCAGCTACAAGTACGTTGTCATGGGGGATGGGCAAGTCCGAACCTGAAGCGGAGACCTGTATGGCGGCCGTCCTGGGCATCATGGGGGGCACGTTCGATCCGATCCACTTCGGTCACTTGGTGGCCGCCGAGGAAGCGCGGGTGCGCTTCAACCTGTCACGGATCCTCTTCGTACCCAATGGGGACCCACCCCACAAGAAGGATTACCATCTTACATCGGCCCTGAGTCGGTACGAGATGGTGGTGCTTGCCACGGCCTCGAACGACCGCTTTGAGGCTTCGCGCATCGAGGTCGATCGCCCCGGTCTTTCCTACGCCGTGGACACTATCCGGCTACTCCGCGAGACACAGGGATCCGATACCCGGTTGTATTTCATCACTGGCGCCGATGCCATTCTCGAAATTCTAACCTGGCGCGAGCCCAGGAAGCTGGCGGAGGCCTGTGAGTTCATTGCCGTTACACGTCCCGGATACGACCTCGACCGCCTCAGAGACGAGCTGACGCCGGATCTTGCCGCCCACATCCATACGCTCGACGTGCCTGGCGTCCACATATCGTCCACTGAGTTGCGTCGGCGAGCGGCTCGGGGCGACTCCCTGCGCTATCTCACGCCAGACTCGGTAGTGCGCTACATCGCAGCCCATGGGCTTTACAGGGGTTCTGACGCCGGGAGTTCTGCCACTCGGGGCGACGAAGAGGCTATCTAGTAGCAGGAGAGTGGTGCTCCGACACGCAATCTAGGCTCTGAGCAGGAGAGGAGGGTACAGCAACGTGGCGGTTACCGTCTATGTCGGTAACCTACCCTGGCGGCTGACAGAGGACGACCTGGCCGAAGCCTTCAAGGAAGCAGGGCAGGTTGAGGCCGTTCGTATCATCACAGACCGCGACACCGGGCGCTCTCGTGGCTTCGGATTCGTTGAGCTGAGTGGGATCGAACTCGACGATGTCATAAAGGCCATGGAAGGGGTTGAGATCGGTGGTCGGCAGCTTACGTTGGGGCCGGGAAGGCCCCGCCCTGAGCGGATCTGAGTTAGGCCTTGAGCCTTGTCGGCAGTCGCCGCGGCGCCCTCAGGCGCGCGAACAAGCACGCGCCACAGCCTATGGATAGTACTTTTACACTAACGGATCGACTCACTTGACGCCCCGGCCTGTAGCAGAGTCGTGTCGCCCGCAATGCATATGGACCACAGTCCGGGAAACGGGTAAACTGATAGCAGCACTGTGAGTAGCTTCATCCCAGTCAACTGGTTCGCTGATCGGCGCATCACCCTTCACTGGTGGTGGCTGATCTGGGCCGCGGCAGGGACCTGCGTATTCCTCTGCGGCGCGCTCCTTGGGTCGGTTTCCCTGGGTAGCGGCGCGCCCGGCGAGAGCCGCTGGTTTGGTAGCATCCTCAGCCCGCCCTTCGGCGGGCGCGAGCGCGTTACGCTCCTCGTGGTGGGCGTGGACGATTCCGAAGGTCGCGGCCTGGGCGACACGTTGATGGTGGGAGTGGTCGACGCGCGCAATGGCGAAATAGGCCTCCTGGCCATCCCCCGAGATAGCCGCGTTCTCGTCCCCGGAGTCAAAGTCCGTCGCATCAATGAGGCGCACTCCTTCGGCGGTCTTCCCCTGACGATCCAGACGGTCGAGTTGCTGCTCGGCCTGCCCATCGACTACTACATCGAGGTGAACGTCCCTGGGATCGTCCGGCTGGTCGACGCCTTCGGCGGCGTGGAGATTGATGTAGAGAAGCGCATGCTTTATCAGGACCGGGCGCAGAACCTTTACATCGACCTCTACCCGGGGCTTCAGCTGCTGAGCGGAGAGCAGGCCATGGGATACGTCCGCTTCCGGCACGACGCCATGGGCGATCTGGGTCGCATCGAACGACAGCGCCTCTTCGTTCGCGCTGTCGCCGGCCGTCTCCTGGCTCCCGACCAGGTGACACGCGTCCCCCAGCTCGCGCAGACCTTCGTCGAAACCGTCAATACGAATCTTGGCGTCCGTGACTTGCTCGCCTTGAAGAAGATAGTGGCCGAGGGCGGGCCTGAAGCTATCCGTATGGCCACGCTTCCAGGCGTCCCCCGAATCATTGAGGAGCAGAGCATGATCGAACTGCGCGCGGACCAGGTGCAGAGCGCCGTGGACCGAATCCTCATGGGACAGGGGATAAGCGTCAGGGTATTGAACGGAACTGATATCAACGGCCTGGCGGCTCGCACCGCCTCGCTGTTGGAGCAACATGGATGCGCTATCACGGAGGTAGGGAACGCCGGCGATATGACCGAGACGACGATCATCATCGACCATCGCGGACGCGCGGTGCGCGCACAACGGGTCGCGGGCTGGCTCGGATATGGGGCGATCTCAGTGGACCCCAGCGGAAGTGTCACGGCTGACGTCACGGTTGTCCTGGGCCGCGATGCGGTGGAGTTGAGCCGATGAGTCCACGCGTTCGCCGAGGCGGAAAGGGGATCGCTCAACTAACACCCGCGGAGAAGGTGAGGCTTTCCGAAGTTGCGCTTGTCGACGCGCGGGCAGTGGATCCAGTCGTTCTCGATATGCATGAGCTGACACTCATCACGGACTACTTTCTCATTTGTCATGGAACTTCGAACGTTCATATTCGAGGTCTGGCTGATGCCGTCAGAGATGCCTTCGAGGAGCGCGGGGTGCGCCCGCTGGGAGTTGAGGGGTACAAGGACGCCAGCTGGATTCTTCTGGACTACGGCGATCTCATCATCCATATCTTCGCGGAAGAGGAGCGCGCTTCCTATAGCCTCGAACGCCTGTGGAGCGACGCGCCTCAGGTGGCGCCTTCTTCCCTGAAGTAGCGGGAACATGTCCGAAGACCGGAGTGCAATTGAGACTAGGCAGAAGATGCGCGAGCTGCTCGGGCGCGCCACTCTGCTGCGAGTGCGGGGAGAGCACGAGAAGGCTCTCGAGATCGCCTATGAGGCGGTTGGCCTCGACAATGGGAACTGGGAGGCGCACGAGCTGGTTGGTGACCTACTCGTGTCAGCGAATCGTCCCGAGCAGGCGCTGGAGAGCTATGGCCGTGCCCGCGAGTTGAACAGATCCCGCGTCGCGCTGGAGGACAAGATCGCCAAGGCCGCCCTGAAGCGAGCGGCTCGCCTCAATGCGGTCGCGCTTTCCCAGGCCTACCTGGACGGCACCGTCAAGTCTGACATGGTGAAGCGGAATCCCGCCTACGCGGCGCTCTTTTCGCTTCTGCTGCCCGGCCTCGGACAAGTCTACAACGGTCAACTGGTGAAGGGCATGGCGATGCTTTTCGCCTACACGCTGTGCTTCGCGCTGTCGGTCCTGGCCGTGCTCCGCGACTTGGCGACGCGCCCGGCAGGGCCGCAGGGGATCCTTTACGGGCCGAGCCTCGATATGTCTGCCATCCTGTCGGCGCTGTTCACGGGCGTGGCCGCGATCTGGATGGTCCTCCTGCTCGCTCTCTGGGTTTACTCTGTGGTCGACGCCGCCGTCCGTGCCAGCCGCTCGCTCACCGCAGACGACAGCGG
>CAZWRO010000019.1:0-1545 GCA_964635365.1 uncultured bacterium
GCATTTGCGAGCAGGTCCAGATCGCACTCTGCGCCCAATGATCCAGTGGCACGTCGGGGAAGGCCGAAATGGCGCGCAACATGCAGAGGTAGTTGGCTTCCTCATTCTCAGCGGTTTCGTCACTCTCAGCAGAAGCGGAGGTGTGCATCAGTGGCGTCCAAAAGACGGCGGCATAGGCGTGGGGTGGAATCACCACGGCCCGGTGGAATCGAAGCTCATGTTCTGGGTCGCTCGGGAGGTACTGGGCGACGACGGCGGGGCCGGTGGGTTCCGAAATGTCGAGCAGCCGCAAACCGGCACTGCCCATAGTGGCCACCGCATAGTCGTCAGTGATACTGATGCTGAAGTCGCTACACAACATGGCTGGAAGCTCGGTCACGAGCGGCATCGAGTCGATCTGATACGGGCCGGTGGGCGAAGAAATGTCCCAGACCTGAAGAGTGCCAGCACTGTCGAGGATATACAGCGTTCCATCCTTGGTAGCCATACGCCGCTTGCCCCAGACGCCTGCCTCAGGCAGCTCAGTGGACGAGAGCAGAACCGGGCTGCCAATCTCGGAAATGTCCACCGCCCTAAGGATCCAGGTATACCGATCGCCCATAGGCTGTGCAGCGTAGAGGATGGAACCCGCGCTGGTCATATCGTAGACCATGCTATCCCAGAAGTCCAAGAAGGTCCTTCCGCTCCATCCGGGGGTTCTACGAATCAGTAAGTCTTTGTCCGCCGCAACCGCGAGGATTGTCCCGTCGGCCGCGAAGCTCATCCGCGTATTGTATGTACCCCCGTCCAAGCCGAAGTCGCCATATGGGGCGAATGGATCTGAAACATCGCCGTGCAAAATCCATTGGCCCCCCGCGGTGCCGAAAGTGACGAACATATCTGGCGGATGCACCACGAGCTGCCACAGCGCGAGTGGGCCCAATAAGCTACTGATCTCGGCCGGCGCGGTGGGACTGCTCACGTCGAAGATATGGAAGGTGCTCGTCCATTCCTCCTCCTCGATGGTGGTCGCATAGAGATACGTGCCTTCCGTTACGAGGTCGGTCACCCAGCAATCTTCCCTGATGGAGACGATAGGCATCTCAGGGACGTTCGCGGACGCGTTCGGGAGCGCCCCACCTCCCATGGCTACCGACATGACGACGAGTACAATCCACAAACGCTTCATCGCATTTAGCCCATTCAAGGAGTGGCCCGTTTGGCAAGTAGGCTGTCTACCCATACCACACAGGAGACACCTCGTCAAGATGGGGGCTGGGCACCTTTGACACGCGAAACGGGGGCGGCTGGCGCCGCCCCCGTGTCATTATCTACCGTCGGTGCTAGGCCCGAGAGCTTAATACTCCGGCGGCCCCGGTGGCATAGCAGCCTTCTCCGGCTCGGGCTTCTCGGCGACCAGCGCTTCGGTCGTCAGCAACATGCTGGCGATGGAAGCGGCGTTCTCGAGCGCAGACCGGCAGACCTTGGCGGGGTCCACGATGCCGGCCTTCGCCAGGTCCTCGAGCTGCTCGGTGAGGGCGTTGAATCCGATGCCGGGGGCTGAGG
>CAZWRO010000019.1:1645-3334 GCA_964635365.1 uncultured bacterium
GATGACGGCGACGCCGCCGGCGAGCTTGGCCAGCCGCTCCTGCAACTTCTCTTTGTCGTACGACGAGTCGGTGTCATCGATGGCTCGCCGGATCTGTTCCACGCGGCCCTTGATGTCGCTGCTCTTGCCCGCGCCCTCGATGATGACGGTTTCTTCCTTGGTGACTATCACCCGCTTGGCATGTCCGAGGTCGTCGAGGGTGACGTTTTCGAGCTTGGTGCCCAAGTCCTTGGCCTGGAACGTGCCGGCGGTGAGGACGGCGATGTCCTCCATCATGGCCTTGCGGCGGTCGCCGAAGCCGGGGGCCTTTACCGCGGCCGCGATGAAGGTGCCTCGGATCTTGTTAACCACCAGAGTAGCAAGCGCCTCTCCGTCTACGTCCTCGGCAATGATGAGCAGCGGCCGGCGGGCGGCCGCCACCTTCTCGAGCAGAGGCAGCATATCGGCGACGGCGCTGATCTTCTCCTCGTGGATGAGGATGTAGGGATCCTCGAACACCGTCTCCATGCGCTCGGTGTCGGTGACGAAATAGGGGGAGATGTAACCCTTGTCGAACTGCATCCCCTCCACTATCTCCACCGTGGTCTCCGTGCCCTTGGATTCCTCGACGGTGATGACGCCTTCCTTGCCTACCTTGTCCATGGCGTCGGCGACGTAGCGGCCCAGCTCGACGTCGTTGCCGGCGATGGAGGCCAGATTCTCGATGGCCTCTTTCGTGTCCACCGGCTTGGCGATTCGCTTGATCTCGGCGACCACCGCTTCCACGGCCTTCTCGATGCCGCGCTTGAGCATCATCGGGTTGGCGCCGGCGGCCACGTTCTTCATGCCTTGCTCGAGGATGGCCTCGGCGAGAACCGTGGCGGTGGTGGTTCCGTCGCCGGCTACGTCGTTGGTCTTGCTCGCCACCTCGCGCACGAGCTGAGCGCCCATGTTCTCAAAGGGATCCTCCAGCTCGATTTCCTTCGCGACAGTGACGCCGTCCTTGGTAATGGTGGGCGATCCCCACTTCTTGCTCAGGACGACATTCCGGCCTTTGGGGCCCAGCGTTGCCTTGACGGCTGCCGCGACGGCTTTAACCCCACGTTGCAGGGCGCGGCGTGCTTCTTCACTGTAGCTGAGCATCTTGGCAGCCACTATACTTTCCTCCTCTTTCAGATTTCCTTGCAAGCGGCCCGTTCAGGCCTACTTCTTCTTGCGCTTCTTCGCGTCTGTGCTAATAGCCAGTACGGAGCCCTCGTCGAGGATCACGTAGTCCTCGTCCCCGACGGTGATCTCAGTGCCGCCATACTCGGTGTAGACCACCACGTCGCCCACGGAAATCTCCAAGGGAGCGCGCTGGCCATTGTCCAGCAACTTCCCCGGTCCAACGGCGAGCACCTCGCCCTCCCGGGGCCTCTTCTTGGCCGAATCCGGCAAGACGATACCCCCCTTGGTAACGTCCTCCGCCTCACCCGGCTTGATGACGATACGGTCCCCAAGCGGTCGGAGCATAACATCACCTCCTAGTAGTAACTTGCTTCTGACGCCGGCCTGAGCCGACGCTCATTTACCAGTGGCGCACGGCAATAGACAGCCGATTGCTCTCATGCCTACCACGCAAGGGCTCAGAAGCAGTCCTGCGGCCCACAACATGCTGCTGTCGGAACGAAACGGCGGCAGACCAGACGAGGCCCGGCGCCGTCGAAGAAA
>CAZWRO010000019.1:3434-6836 GCA_964635365.1 uncultured bacterium
CCGATGACGATCAGCAGACCGCCACTTATCAGCTCCACGCCGCGGTAGTGGCGCTGGAAGAAGGCGAAGGTTTTCAGCGCGTAGGCGAACATCATCCCCGCGGCCACGAAACACACCCCGAGGCTGGCGCTGTAGATGGCGAAGAGAAGGGCCGCCTGCGCGGGGGTCTGCTTGAGGGCGATCGTGTACAGCATGCCCAGCCAGGGCCCCACGCACGGCGTCCACCCGAACCCGAAGGCGATGCCCAGCAGCGGCGCCCCCCACAACCCCAGGTTGGCGCGGCCGAGCCGGAATCTCCGGTCTTGATAGAGAAACGGCAGCTTGATCACGTTCAACACGAAGAGGCCGAAAGCGATGACCGTGATCCCGAACACCACGTTGATGACGACCACCCGCTCCTGCAGCCATCCGCCCACCACTCCCGCCGACATCCCCACCAGGATGAACACCACCCCGAACCCGGCGGAGAACAGCAGGCACGCGAAGAAGACTCGCACTAGCTGCCCCGCCCGCCGCTCCTCGAGTTGCTCGGCCGACAGCCCCGAGATCATCGAGAGGTAGCCGGGGATGAGCGGCAGCACGCAGGGCGAGATGAAGGAAAGAAAACCGGCGACTACCGCGACTACCCAGGTGGCCTGTGTCTGCGGCTCCATCACAGGATCTTCTGCGCCTCGGCTTCTACGTCCGGCAGCCCGCGGGAGCCGAGGATGGAGGACACGATATTGCCCTCCCGGTCGATGAAGAATGTCATCGGGACGCCTCGCACGCCATAGGCGAAGCCCGCCTCCGGGCTCATCCCAATGGGATAGGTCAGGTTCAGCCTCTCCGCCTTATCCCGCAGCGCCCGCGCCGAGTCCCGGCCCGCCACCCCTAGCACCTGAAGGCCTTGCTCCTGGTACTCTTGGTTCAAGGTTTCCAGGTGAGGCGCCAAGGTCGCGCAGTGAGGACAAGATGAACCCCAGAAGTTCAGCACGATGGGCCGGCCCTTCAGATCGGCCAGGCTGATGGTTTCGCCGTCGAGGGTTTCGAAGGAGAAGGCCGGGGCCGGCTGGAGAGGGCCCACCCGCGATGGCGCCGCGGCCTCGCCGACCGCCTCCCCGGGCGCCGGCCCGCGCGCGCATCCACCGAGGACGAAGGCTACCATCACAATTACGGCAAGGGTTACAACGCGGCGGGCTGCGTTGGACACGTTATCCCTCCCCTGAGCGGCACGATTCACTGCGTTCGACTATATCCACCCCGTTGGGCAGTGTCAAGGCCGGGAGGAGCGAGCGTGTGTGCGGGCCGCGTGACGCGACGACCAACAACTCATCCGTGCCACTCCGGCCGCCCGCGGAGGAAGCGGCGCACCGACACCGCGCTCCCGGTGAGGCCCAGCAGGCCGCCGGCGAGGATAAGATAGAAGGCGAAGGGCAGCAGTATCGTGTTGGGCGCGAGGAAGAAGAAGGGTGCGACGTCCGCGGAAAGGGTTCGCAGATACATATGCGCAGGAATGAGCACGCAGCAGGCCACCGCCGCCCCGAGCGCGCCGTGGACGGCCCCTTCCAGCATGAACGGAGCCGCGATCCAACTCCGCGTCGCCCCCACCAACTGCATCACGTAGATCTCTCGCCAGCGCGAATGCAGCGCCAGCCGAATCGTGTTGTGCACGATGAAGATGCTGGTCGCCGCCAGCAGGAGCGTCCCCAGCACTCCCGCCCAGGTGACGGCCCGGTGAACCTTAACCACGGTGCGGGCGAAGCTCCCCTCCTGAGCGGCGGCATCGGGGTTCGGGATCACCTCCGACATCCCCTCCAGGCCTTGCAGCCTCGTCCCGATCATGGGGATCTGCTCCGGGTTCGTGACGCGAACTCGCACCTTGTCGGGCAGCGGATTATCCATGCCTTGCAGCTCGCCGCTGATGGCGAGCCGGCCCTTCAGCCACTCCCACCCCTCCTCCTTCGGCACGAACACGGCCGCCCCCACCTCCGGCCAATCCGCCACCTCGTCCCGGGTTTGCAGGGCCGCCTCGCGGTCGAACTCGCGGTCGAAATAGGCGGAGATCTCCAGCTCCTGCGCCACTCGGTCGGTCCACAGGCGCACATTCGTGAAGAAGAGCGCGATCGCGCCCAGCAGCAGCAGCAGCATCGCGACCGTGGAGATGGTGGCGATCGCGATCAGCCGCTCCCGCCTCAGTTGGAGCGCGGTCTCCCGCAGCACGAAGTCAATCGCGTCCCAGATCATCCGGATAGGTCCCCTGTGGAGTGTCGCTCAGCACCCGGCCGTGATTCATCGCGATCACGCGCTTCCGCATGTGGTTCACGATAGACGGATCGTGGCTGGCCACCACCACCGTCGCCCCCTCTTTGTTGGCCTCGGCGAGCAGATCCATCACCCCCGCCGAAGACCTCGGATCCAGGTTCCCGGTGGGCTCGTCGGCCAGGACCAGCGGCGGTCGGCGCGCCAGCGCGCGGGCGATGGCCAGGCGCTGCTGCTCCCCGGCCGACATCTCGGAGGGGAAGTCGTCCGCCTTCTCCAGCAGCCCCACCATCGACAGCACCTGCGGAACCCGCCGCAGCGACGCGCGATAGGAGTAGCCCGTGGCGTGAAGCGCAAACGACACGTTCTCCCACGCCGTGCGGTGCGTCAGCAGTCGGAAGTCCTGGAACACCACCCCCACTCGCCGACGCAGGTGCGCCACCCGCGCCGCGGAGAGACGAGCCAGATCCCAGCCCGCCACCAACACCTGGCCCTTGGTCGGTAGCTCCTCTCGGTAGAGGAGCTTCAGCAGAGTGGACTTGCCGTGCCCGGTGGGCCCGACGAGAAAGGCGAATTCCCCCTCTTCTATCGTCAGATCGATGTCGTGCAGCGCCCGCACGCTGTTCGGATAGACGACGGTAACGCCCTTTAATTCCACCCGTGCCGACATGGTGGCGGCATTATAGCCTATTGCCCACAGCGAAAGCAAACGCGCCGCTGCGTTGCCGGGTCCGCGGCGATGGGCTATAATCGCCCGCGCGACATCGGCCGGCGAAGCGCCCGCGCGGCCGGCGCGCCAATGTCGGCGGGAGCGACGAGCGTGCCCAAACGAACCACGCGTCTGTCTCTTCTCGGGGTCCTGGTTTTCTGCGGACTCTCGGGCCTGCTATTGAGCCTGAGCTTCCCGCCGGCCGGGCTCTGGCCGGTCGTATGGGTGGCGCTGGTTCCGTGGATCGTCGCCGTCCGTTCCGGCTCCCGCTTCTCCACCTTCGCCGGCAGTTGGCTGGCCGGCTTCGTCTTCTTCGCCGCCCTGCTCTACTGGCTCCACCTCTTCGGCCTCTCCGTCTGGCTGATCGCGGCCCTTGCCTGGGGAGCGATCTTCATGCTGTGGGGCCTGCTCCTGCGCTGGACCGGGCGACTCGAACCCCTCCAGCGCATGCTCGG
>CAZWRO010000019.1:6936-8035 GCA_964635365.1 uncultured bacterium
CGGCTCCCCGGCCCCTCCGGTCCCGCCATCACGGTGGCGGTAGTGCAGGGCAGCGCCCACGGCCCGCTCACCACCGACGATGTGAACCGACCCCTCACTCGCGAAGAGCAGGTGCAGATGCTCGACGTCTACCAGTCGCTCACCAGACAGGCCGCCCGGGAGCGACCGGCGCTGATCGTGTGGCCCGAGAGCGCCATCCCCGGATCGCCCGGCGACAACCCCTGGATTACCGAGCGCATGGCCGAGCTGGTGAGCGACTCCGGGGCCTGGCTGCTCGCCGGCGGGCCCTACGTGGACGAGGAAGGCCGCACTTACAACTCGGCCTATCTCTACTCGCCGACCGGCAACGTGACCCGGCGCTACGACAAAGTCCGTCTGGTGCCGTTCGGCGAGTACGTGCCGGCGCGAGCGCGGCTGCCCTTCATCGCGCGCTACCCGGTGCGCGACTTCGACTTCGCCGCCGGCCCCGTACACCACCCGCTGCAGGCCGGCACCGTAACCATCGGCCCCACGATCTGCTTCGAGTCTATCTTCCCCGACGTCGCCGAGAAGCTGGTGGCCGACGGCGCCCAGGTCCTGGTCGTCATCACCAACGACGCCTGGTTTGGAAGGACGGCGGCGGCCGCCCAGCACCGGCAGATCGCCGTGCTGCGCGCGGTGGAGACGGGCCGCTGGGTAGTGCGGGCGGCCAGCACGGGCATCTCCTCCCTGATCGCTCCCGACGGTCGCATCGTCGCCGAGGCCGGGCTGTATCAGCGCAAGGTGCTCTCGGCCGAGATCACGCTGACCCGCCCGGAGGAGCCGGGCGCGCGGTGGAGTCGGCCCTTTGCCTGGCTCATGATAGGGCTCTCGATCGCCTATCTCATCGCCCCGGCGGCGGTCCCGCGTCGGCGTCGCCGGGCTCGCGCAGCTCCACGCGAGACTCCCCGCGAGCCGCCCGATTCATAAGCTCCTCAATGATGGGCACGTGCCAGAAGTAGCCGTGCTCGGCGACCTGATATTCGATCAGCACGCGGTCCGCCTCCACCAGCAGCCGGCCCCGCAGCTCGCCGTCGGGCGTGCGGATGCCACGGACCCGCACCGGACGGCCCAGGGCCCG
>CAZWRO010000019.1:8135-9646 GCA_964635365.1 uncultured bacterium
CCATCAGTTAGGCCCCTGTCGTCTTTCCTCCTCTTGTGCGGATCGCCGCTTGTGCGGTCCCCCACCATATGCTACAATACTGCCGCTATAGCTCGATGGAGGTAATTTCAGCATGCTGGTCGCCTTTCGGATACTCCAGGTCATCGCGGCCCTGACGCTCATCATACTCACCGCCGTAACTCAGACCAAGAGCGAGGGTTCTGGCGGCTCGGGAATGGGCTGGGGCACCATCGGCGGCAAGAGTTCCTCCAGCATCGCCGGCCTGGAGGACCAATTGGGACGGCTCACGATGTACGCCGCCATCGTCTTCCTCGCCGTCTCGATGGCCGTCGGATTCCTCAATCAGTTAGCCTAGGCCACTCGCTGCCCAGGTGGCGGAATTGGTAGACGCGCTGGCTTGAGGGGCCAGTGGTCGCAAGGCCATGCTGGTTCAAATCCAGTCCTGGGCACCATTCCAAGAATGACTGACTAGCCAAAATCGACCGGCCGACCGGGTTACTGCGGCGGCCGGTTTTCCGCGTGGGGCCAGCGGTGGAGCGCAAACAAGAGAGTGCCGAAGGGCTCTCCGTTGAGGAGGCGGCCGTGAAAGTCTACATCAACACCGATCTGGAGGGGGTGGCGGGAGTGCTGCTGGATAGTCAGGTCGGCGTCAGCGGCGACTCTCCCGCCGAGTACCTGAAGGCGCGACACCTGCTCACGCAAGAGGTGAACGCCGCCGTCGACGGCGCGCTCGCCGGAGGCGCCGACGAGGTGGTCGTGGATGACGGCCACTGGCAGGGCTTCAATCTCATCTACGAGGAGCTGCACCCCGGCGCGCGTTACCTCATGGGACAGGCGCGTCCCAATTGGCTCGCCGCCCTGCACGAGGGGTTCGAGGCCAGCTTCTTCATCGGCTGCCACGCCATGGCCGGCACCCAGGGAGCCGTCCGCGACCACACCATGTCCTCCGCCGCCTGGCATAACCTGTGGGTCAACGGCAAGCTAATGGGGGAGATCGGTTTGTGGGCCGCCATCGCCGGCCACTACGGCGTGCCCTGCGTCCTGGTGAGCGGCTGCGCGAAGGCCTGCGAGGAGGCCGCCGCGCTCGTGCCCGGCCTGGAAACCGTCGTCACAAAGCGCGGGCTGTCTCGCTTTTCGGCCGTTCTGGAACCGGCGGAGAAGGTGCAGGCCATGATTCGCGATCAGGCCCAGCAGGCCCTTGCGAAAGCGAAGTCCGTCCAGCCCTATCGCGTCGCCTCCCCCGTCGAGATCAAGATCGAGTACAACTCCACCGGCCAGGCTGACGGCGTGCCCATCATCGCGGGCCGGGAGCGGATCGACGCGCGCACCATCGCCTACCGCGGCCGCGACGTGCTGGAGGCCTTTCGGCTGGTGTGACCGACCTCTAAGGTCGGTCCGCCACGCGCGCTCCCACGACTGACGCGCGCGGCGGCGCGTATCACCGGAGGGCGGCGGCGCGTATTAACAAACGCGGAGTTACGTGGTACACTTCGTTATAGGAATCGGTGTAC
>CAZWRO010000019.1:9746-11436 GCA_964635365.1 uncultured bacterium
GCGTATTAACAAACGCGGAGTTACGTGGTACACTTCGTTATAGGAATCGGTGTACATAGTACACCCTGTTGGAAGAATCGGTGGGGGAGAGGGTTCCGCATCGGAGGTAAAGCGCAGTGAAGCAGAACGTCAGCGGGCCGGTCGCCGCAGTAGTGCTCCTGGTGGGGCTCGCGGCCTTCTTCGTGTTCTTTAGCCGCGCCCAGTGGGCGCCGCCCCCCAAGGTGGCCCTCACCCCCCCGCTCAGCCCCGAGATGGGACCCGATGACGTGGCGGTGTCCACCGTGGGGCTCCTGCCCCTGG
This sequence comes from uncultured bacterium, assembly GCA_964635365.1. Lineage (GTDB taxonomy): Bacteria > Armatimonadota > Hebobacteria > Hebobacterales > Hebobacteraceae > CAZWRO01. The sequence goes on from CAZWRO010000019.1 coordinate 10,047, forward strand.
GGATCACTGGAATCATGCCGCCGCTCCTGGAGGACCGGCGACGGGGAGTCCGCGTGGCCTCCGTGGCGCCCGGCAGCCCGGCCGCTGAGGCCGGTCTGCAACCGGGCGACTTAGTCCTGGAGTTCGATGACATGCAGACCGCGCACGTGTATATGCTTGCGGCCGTGCTATCCGAGATGACCCCCGACCAGTCGGTCAACGTCCTGATCGAGCGGGCCGGGCAACAGCAGACGCTCGTCGTCATCGGCGTCACGCCGCTGACTCCGGAACAACGGGCCTTCTGAAGGGTCGACTGGTGTTCCGAGAGCCGTGGGAGGAGAGTGCTAAGCTATGAAAGCTGCCCCCCAACGCCAAGACATCACGTTCCTCGCCCTCGCGGTGGCCGTGCTCACCATCGCCATCGCCCTCTTCATCATCGTGCGGTTGCTGCCTGGTAGAGCGGTCCCCCCACCGCCGCCGCAGCCGGTGGAAGAGGCGGTGCCGCAGGCCCCCGAACTGCCGCCGAGCGATGATGCCGACCGCGACCCCTTCCAGTCCAAGATCGGTCAGACCTCCGCCGCCGACGGCGGCGGAGCACTCACCTTGATCGGACTGATGCCCGGCCCGCCACCCCTGGTGGTCATTCGCCGAGGCGAACGTCGCAGCTACGTGCGGATCGGCGAGAGCGTCGGGAGCTACACCGTGGTGAGCATCGGGCCCGATCGGGCAGTGCTCGCCCGGGATGATGATCGTATCACCCTGCTGCTGCGTCCGTAGTTATCCAAAGCGTTCCCTGCCTTACCGTTCAACGGGAAGGCAAGAAACGGGCCAGAGAGGCGCCGTGGAATGCCCCTCTGGACAACCAGGGGATAACCATGACGGAAGAGACTCTGTAAGCTGGCGAAAGAAAGGCCGATAGCGAGGGAGCCCTAATGGCAGAAAAACCGGATTTCCCTGTAATCTACTCCAACCTGGCCCGCATCACGCACGTCGCCCTGGAGTTCCTAGTTGACTTCAAGCGCATGGGCCCGGAGAGCCGGGATGCGGACTCCGCACCCACATTGGTGCGAGTGGTGATGCATCCCGTCATCGCGAAGGCGCTTCGCGATGCCCTGGCGGAGAACGTCCGCCGCTACGAGGAGAAGTTCGGCGAGATCCCCGCGCCCCCGCAGGGGGCCGGCCCCGTCGTACACTGAGCCCAGGCCTGAGGAAGCGGGAGAGCAATGAGGGAAGAAACAGTGACAGAGGAACGCCGCCGCAAGCGACAGTGCCCGAGCTGCGGCGGGACCGGCATGATTCGCGGGTGCAAGGTTCCCGGCGTGCAGCTCCAAGTGGTCACCGAGGACGGCCAGCACCGTAGCGGTCTCATCAACCTCTACTCCGATCTCTGCGTGGACTGCGGCCTGACCTC
>CAZWRO010000019.1:11536-15431 GCA_964635365.1 uncultured bacterium
ATGCCGTCTCTCGCTATTTCGGCATGGAGATCGAGCCCCTGCCCTCCGTCGACGGGGGGCTGCGCGTGACGTCGGTCCACGAAGGAGGCCCGGCCGCCCTGGCGGGGATGCAGGTCGACGACCACATCGTGGCCTGCGGCGAGCGCTCTGTGTGGAATGCCTCGGAGCTGGTGGATTACTTCACCGAGATAAGCTCGCGCTACGGCAGAGCCACCATGATGATCAAGCGCGGCGAACAGTATCTGGTCGTGGGCTTCGGGTTGGATTCCTCTCAACCCGGCGGGCACGATCACGGCGGAGGTCGGTCCTGATTCCGCCGCCCACTGCGCCCATGCGTCAGACCGCACTCATCTACAGCCCGAGATTCGCCGAGTACGACCTCGGTCCGTCCCATCCCCTCAGGCCCATTCGCGTCTCCCGCGCCCACGAGCTGATGCGCGCCTGCGGCCTCCTGGAGTACGACCACGTCTCCCTCGCCAAGCCCTCCCGCGCCGACGAAGAAGCCCTGGCGCTGATCCACGACCGCGACTATATCGAGGCCGTGCGCGCACCCGGCGAGGGGAGAGCCCTGAAACGACCTCTCGACTACGGTCTGGGCACCGTAGATAACCCCATCGTCGCCGGCATGTACGAGGCCATGACCGTCGTCGCCGGAGCCTCCCTGCTGGCCGCCGACCTCGTCATCGACGGCAAGGCCTCCGTCGCCTTCAACCCCTCCGGCGGACTCCATCACGCCCACCGCGCCCGCGCCGCCGGCTTCTGCATCTTCAACGATCCCGCGCTCGCCATCGCGCACATCATCGAGCGCTGCGGCGAGGGGGTGAAGGTAGTCTACCTGGACATCGACGCCCATCACGGCGACGGCGTGCAGGAAGCCTTCTATCATCGGCGCGATGTGCTCACCATCTCCCTGCACGAGAGCGGCCGCTATCTCTTCCCCGGGACGGGCGACGTGGAGGAGATAGGCGAAGGCGAGGGCGAAGGGTTCTCCGTGAATCTGCCGCTCTCTCCCTACACCAACGATGAGGTCTATCTCTGGGCCTTCCGCGAGGCTGTCGTTCCCCTCCTGGAGGCCTTTCAGGCCGACTTCATCTGCACCCAGCTCGGCGTGGACACCCACTACCAGGACCCCCTCACCCACCTCTGCCTCACCACCCAGGGCTACCTGTCCATCGTGAATGAGATCGCCCCTCGCGCCCCCAAGTGGGTCGCCATGGGGGGCGGCGGCTATGATGTCACCGTGGTGCCGCGGGCCTGGACGCTGGCCTTCGCCCGCATGATGGAGGTCGATCCGCCGGAGCTGATCCCGGAATCCGAAGCCCACCACTATCCCGCCACCAACGAAGGTCCCCTCACCCTCCACGACTCCGCCGGGCCCAAGATCGACGAGGACTGGGCGCGGCTGGCCCGGGAGTTCGCCGAGACCTCGGTGCGGGAAATCAAACAGCGCATTTTCCCCTTCCACGACTTGCCGACGGGCAGCTAGCGGGTTCGCCCCACTGGGGTCTCGCCCCACTGGGGTCCGCCCCGCTGGGGTCTCGCCCCGCTGGGGTCTCGCCCCCTGATTGACGCCCTCCCCGGGTCTGGGTATACTGCCCTCAGTGTCCGGCCGACGCGCAGCAGCAAGGGCCGCGCTTCGGCGGGGCCTTCTCTATTGATGGCTGTTGCCGCCGAGTCGCGGCGGCGGCCGAATCGCGATGGCGACCGATTGAGCCAGTGAGCCCCAAGCACTACATTTTCTTCGACGTTGACGATACACTCATCAAGTGGAACGTCAGCTGGGCGGAGGCCTACGCAGAGGCCGCCCGTCTGGGCGGCGTCGACGTGTCCCCGGCCCAGTGCGAGCGGGCGCTCACCATCGCCTTCACCACCTTCTACAAGGACTGCCTGCGAGAGCACTCCGCCGCCGGCGAAGAGCAGGCCTTCTGGCGCGATTACGACACCCGCATCCTCCGCTCCCTCGGGGTCACAAACGACCTGGCCGCGGCCTCCGATCACCTGATTCGCGTGTTCGGTCAGACCGAGGCCGTCTCCCTCTACCCGGAAGTCACCGCAGTGCTCGACCTGCTGTCCGGCAAAGGCGCCCGCCTCGGCATCGTCACCGGGCGGCCTCGCGCCGAGCCCCACCTCGGGCAGCTCGGAGTCTCCCACTACTTTCACCCCGTAATCGACGCCTTCTCCGTGGCCAGCGCCAAGAGTGAAGGCCACATGTTCCAGGTCGCCGCCGAGGCCGCCGACCAGGCCGGGCTGACGGCCTGGCACGTCGGCGACAACTACGAAGACGACATCGTCGGCGCCCGACGCGCCGGCCTCCGCCCCGTCCTGGTGGACCGCAAGGGCGAGCATCCCGACGCCGACTGCCCTCGCATCGACACCCTCCGCGAGCTGCCGGCCGTGTTGGCCGCCGTTGACCAGGAGTAGGAAGTAGATGACACACCGAGAGCGTTGGCTGCGCGCAATGCACTTCGAGCCCGTAGACCACGTTCCCGACGAGGAGTTCGGCTACTGGGAGGACACCCTCCGAGACTGGCACGAGCAGGGCCTCCCCGGCGAAATCGACACCCTCCCCAAGGCCGACGTCTACTTCGGCTTCGCGCCGCGCGCGGGAGTCCCGCTCGAAAACTACCTGCGCCCGGCCTTCGAGCGACTGGTGCTGGAGGACCGAGGCGACCATCTGCTCATTCAGGACGAGCACGGAGCCACCTGCGAAATCCTTTCCTCGGGCGGCGACACCATCCCCCACTTCCTCGACTTCCGGCTGAAGAATCGTGAGGTCTGGGAGCGGGAGTTCAAGCCCCGCCTGGACCCCGACGACCCTCAGCGCCGCCCCGACCCCGCGGTCTGGGAGCGAATGACGGCGGAGTGGAAGCGGCGCGACTACCCCCTCGGCGTTTCCATCGGCAGCCTCTACGGATGGATCCGCGACTGGATGGGCTTCGAACGGGCGGCCATGATGCTCTACGACGACCCCGGCCTGGTCGAGGAGATCATGGAGCAGATCACCCTCGTCGTGCTGCGCAACCTCGAATGGGCGGCCGGCCACGTCGATATCGACTTCGGCTCCGGCTGGGAAGATATGTGCTTCAACCAGGGGCCCATGATCTCGCCCGCCGACTTCGAGCGCCTGATGGTGCCTCGCTATCGGCGCATCACCGAGCTGCTCAAGCAGCATGGCTGCGATATTGTCTACACTGATTGCGACGGCAACATCAACCACCTCGTGTCGCTCTGGCTCGAGGCCGGAGTCAATTGCATGTTCCCCGTCGAGGTGGCCGCCGGCAGCGACCCCCTCCCCCTGCGCGACCGGTACGGCAAGCGACTCCTCCTCCTCGGCGGCGTCAACAAGCGCTCCCTCATCGCGGGCAAAGAGGCGATCCGCAAAGAGGTCGCCCGCATCGCTCCCTACGTAGCCGAGGGCGGATGGATCCCCCACGTCGATCATCGCGTGCCGCCCGACGTCACGCTGGAAAACTACCGGTACTACCTCGCCCTCAAGCGCGACACCTTCGGCATCCCCGAGCCCGCTCCGTGGGAGGAGCGCCGGCCGGCCGACTGGGGGCCGAGGCCATGAAGAAAGCGGCGCGCAAGCAGGCGCCTCCTGTCGTCGAGCTCACCCACCTGCACTCGGCCGGAGGGGTGGTGATTCGCCGCCACCGACAGCGCCTCGGAGTGGCCCTCATGCGCGACCACTACGGCCACTGGGTCTTCCCCAAGGGCGGCCTGGAGGCCGGCGAGAACCCCGAGGAGGCGGCCCGCCGCGAAGTGAGCGAAGAGGTCGGCCTGGCCGACCTTCGCCTCATCGGCGCGCTCGGCTATTCGGAGCACGAGTTCGAGCGGAGCGGCGAGCGCTTCCGCAAGCGGGTGGACTGGTTCCTGTTCGAGGCCCCCGAAGACG
>CAZWRO010000019.1:15531-19210 GCA_964635365.1 uncultured bacterium
TTGCGCGGCCGAGGGCGGCTCTCCGAAGAGGATGTGGCCGCCGCCTGTCGCGAGATTAGGCTCGCCCTCCTCGAGGCCGATGTCAACTTCCGAGTCGTCCGCGACTTCGTGGCGCGGATCAAGGAAAAGGCCGTCGGCGGAGAGGTGATGGACAGTTTAACTCCCGGGCAGCAAGTGGTGAAGATCGTTCACGAAGAGCTCGCCACTCTGCTCGGCAGCACCGCCAGCGAGCTGGATCTGAGCGGTGACACTCCGGTGGTGCTGATGGCCGGCCTCCAAGGGGGCGGCAAGACCACCACCGCCGCCAAGCTCGCCCACAGATTGAAAGACGCGGGAAAGCGTCCGCTGCTCGTCGCCACCGACCTGCAGCGTCCGGCCGCCGTCGAGCAGTTGCGCGTCGTCGGAGCGCAGGTCGGCGTTCCCGTCTTCGAAGGCGCGGGCAACAACGCCGTCGCCGTCGCGCGGGAGGCCGTAGAGGAGGCGCGCAGGTCGCGGCTCTCGCCGGTGATCGTGGACACCGCGGGACGCACCCACGTGAACGACGAGCTCATGGCGGAGCTCGCCGAAATGAAGAAGCAGGTCGCCCCGCGCGAAGTGCTGCTCGTCCTGGACGCGATGACCGGGCAAGACGCGGTTAACGCGGCCGGCGCCTTCGACCGCGCGGTGGGAATCACCGGCCTCGTGCTGAGCAAGCTGGACGGCGACGCGCGGGGAGGCGCCGCGCTCTCCGTGCGGGCGGTGACGGGACGGCCCGTCAAGTTCGTGGGAGTAGGGGAGAAGCTGGAGGCGCTGGAGGTCTTCCATCCCGACCGAATGGCCTCTCGCATCCTGGGGATGGGCGACGTCGTGACGTTTATCGAGCAGGCCGACGCGGCCTTAGGGGAGCAGGAAGCCGAGCAGCTCGAACGCATGCTGCGCGAACGCCGCTTCGACTTGAACGACTTCCTGCGGGAGCTGCAGCGGCTCTCGAAGATGGGATCCATCGAGCACCTGCTCGGGATGATCCCCGGCTTTCAGAATCTGCGGCAGCAGATGCCGCAGCAGGTCGATCCGAAGCGTATGGGGCAGATGAGGGCCATAATTCAGTCGATGACGCGGAAAGAACGGGAGCAGCCCGATCTGATCGACGGCAGCCGCCGCAAACGGATCGCCGCCGGCAGCGGCACCTCGCGGCAAGATGTCAATCTACTGCTCAAACAGTTTCGTCAGATGCGAGGAATGCTCATGCAGTTCGCTGAAACAGAAGAGACAGGGCGCATGCCGAAGGGGATGAACCTCCCTCGGTTGAGATAGGAGGAGCGCGTGGCAGTTCGTATTCGTCTTCGCCGTATCGGAAAGAAGAAGCAGCCGCAATACCGCCTGGTCGCGGCCGATTCGGCCGCGCCGCGGGATGGTCGTTTCCTTGAAGTCATCGGTCAATATAACCCTCGTGTCGATCCGCCGGCGATGAGCGTGAAGGAAGATCGGGCTCTATGGTGGTTGAGACAAGGGGCGCAGCCTTCCGACACTGCGCGCTCGCTGTTGACGAAGACGGGCGTCTGGCAGAAGTTCACGGGAGAAGCGCCGCCTTCTCAGACCCCTACTAATACTGACGTTGTCGCTCCCGCACCCGAGGCGACTCCCCCCCCTCCTGAGGAGACTCCGGTTGAGCAAGAGTCGCCAGCCTCGGAGGCGGAAGCGGATAAGGACAGCGAATAGGGCAGGACAAAGGATATGGCGCAAGGGCGGCGGCGGCGTCCAGCTAGTTTAATTGAGGGCTGGCGTTGGGGCGCTCGGCCGCTCTGGCACCACGCAGAGACCCTTTGGTCGTAGCAGTATAGCTATCAGAGGAGCGATGAAAGTGCACGAACTAGTCACTATGATCGTGAGGGCCCTGGTGGACGAGCCGGAGCGTGTTGTGGTCAACAAGCTGGAGGGGGAGCGCAGCGTCATTTTCGAGGTGCGCGTTGCCTCCGACGACCTCGGCAAGGTGATCGGCAAAGGCGGACGCATCGCCAACGCGCTGCGGACTCTCATCAGGGCAGCCGGCGCCAAGGAACGAAAGAGCATCTGGGTGGACATCAACAAGCTGGGAGAGGAAAGCGCATCTCATCGAGAGGAGTAGTATGCCCAGCCTAACCGTGAACCGATCGATCGCCGTTCAGGTGATCGTAACTGAGAAGTTCAAAGAGGAGCTCAAGACCGAACTCCAGGCGGCGGCCGACGCCAGTCAGCAGCGTATCGATCAGATGGAGTTCCAGAGCCGCCGTTTCCTCGCCGACCTGCAGCGCACTGACCTGAGCCAAGCGATGAGCGCACGGAGGCAGATCGAAGCCGAGCGGAACCGCCAAGAGGCGTTGCGGCAAGACATAGTGCGCCAGCTCGAAGAAGCCGATAAGCTCGAGCTGGACAGCGAGTACCCGCGGGGCACGCTGCAGGGCGTGGTCGAGCTCGAAGAGGGCGACGACCTCGTTCAGAAGCTCAGCGCCGCCCAGATCGTCATCAAGGACGGCCTCATCGTCGAGGTCCGCGAGGTCTAGTCTAATGCCGGACAGAGAGGAGCCGTGGAGCCTGGTGATCGGCCGGGTGATGGCTCCTTTTGGCACTAGAGGGGAATTGCGCGTGAGGCCCGAGACCGACCTCCCGGAGCGCTTTCAGGACCTGGAGCAGGTCTGTCTCGAAGGGCCCGACGGAGAGCCGCACATCACCCGCGTCCAGTCGGCCCGCGTCACCCCCAAGGGCGTCTTGCTCGCCGTCGCCGCCGCCTCCAATCGCCGGCAGGCGGAGGCCCTGCGCAACGCTTGGGTGAAGATAAAACCAAGCCTGGCGCTGCCGCTGGCCGAGGGGGCTTACTACCACCATCAGATCCTCGGCCTCCACGTCTTCACCGACGACGGCCGCGATCTGGGCGAGGTGACAGAGGTGATCTCCACCTCGGCCAACGATGTCTACGTCACCCCCAAGGCCATGATCCCCGCCCTTCGCCAGGTGGTGCGCGAAGTTGACCTGGAGGGCGGCCGCATGGTCGTCTCCCTGCTGCCCGAAGAGACCGCCTCCACCGAGGACGACGCGTGAAGATCGACGTCATCACCACCTTCCCCGAGATGTTCGGCCCGGTGCTCTCCGAGAGCATCCTCAAGCGCGCGCAGGAGTCCGGCGTCGCCTCCCTCGCCGCCCACGACCTCCGCCGCTGGACCACCGACCGGCACCACACCACCGATGACTCCCCCTATGGCGGCGGCGTCGGAATGGTCATGAAGCCGGAGCCCTTCTTCGCCGCGGTCGAATCGCTGCGCTGTCCTCCCGACTCAGGCTGTCGAGAGGAAGTCATCCTGCTCTGCCCGCAGGGAGAGCCCTTCGACCAGTCCCTCGCGCGACAGCTATCGGCCCAAGACCACCTGCTGCTGCTCTGCGGCCACTACGAAGGGGTCGATGAGCGGGTGCGGGAGCACCTGGCGACCCGCGCCATCTCCATCGGCGACTACGTCCTCACCGGCGGCGAGCTGCCCGCGATGGTGCTCATCGACGCGGTGGTGCGGTTGCTGCCGGGGGCCCTGGGGGCGGAGGAAGGGCCGGAAACGGATTCCTTCGCCGACGGCCTGCTGGAGTATCCCCAGTACACCCGCCCCGTCGAGTTCCGCGGCTGGAACGTCCCCGAAGCCCTCCTCTCGGGCCACCACGAGCAGATCCGCCGCTGGCG
>CAZWRO010000020.1:0-3287 GCA_964635365.1 uncultured bacterium
GTACGCCAGGAGGGATTCGAACCCCCGACCCCCAGATCCGAAGTCTGGTGCTCTATCCAGCTGAGCTACTGGCGCACTATCTGAGTCTACCACAGGCGGGGCCGCGAGGGCAATTGGACCGTCTTCGCAACACTGTGCGGGAGCCCGCAGAGGGGCTCCCCTACGAGGCTTCCCGTCGTCTGTTAGGAAGGCGCTAGGCCCCCTTCACCACCTCGATGCCGTTGAACTTGCAGAAGCTGGCCAGCGCGTCGGCCACTTTGGGGTCGTGGATGAGCACGCCGTGGTGGATGATGCCGTGCTCCACCATCTTCTGCTCCCAGTCCACCACATCGGCCACCTTGACCCAACTGTAGGAGCCGCGAGTGTAGGGCGGGATGTCGATGACCTCACCCTCGCCGATGAACATGGTGAACCATCCGTCGTACTCCACCAGGCGGCAGCAGGTGACCGGGCCGGTCTTCAGCGAGCACTCGCGGGTGCCCCAGGAGGGTTTGATCGGTATGATCATGTGCTGGTTGATGCAGGGCGTGCAGCCGGGGCGGCACAGGCTGGGCGGCGCGTTGCCGCAGTGCCAGGCCAGCCACACATTCTCCTGGTCGGGATGCAGCTCGGTCCAGTCGATGAAGTGGGGCGAAGTGGCCCCCAGCCCGGCGGCGTGGGCGGCCAGCATGGTGCCCGCGCCGTAGACGTCCACCTCACAGGAGCACAGCTTGCCCTGGTCGGTCAGGCGGCCGAGCGTGGAGCAGACGCAGATGCCGTACCGCTTCTGCACTTGCTCCCAGCAGTTCACCGCCATCGCTTCCAGCTCTTTCTCTTCCGCCAGGCGAAGGAGCGCAATCTCCAGGCGAGCCAGCGTCGTCACCGACTCCGCGGCCTCTTTCGGCACCTCGGACTCCGCCTCGATCTCTTGAACGACTTGCTTGACCTCGGCCTCATCGGCGCCGACCGCGTCCAGCCGCATGAACACGTCGGCCAGGTCGATGGGAACCACGGTCTGGTTGAAGTCGCGCTGGAGCGAGGCCTCATCCCACCAGACCGACTCGAACTCCTCCGGCCGCGCTCCGATCTGGCCGATGCGGGCCCCGCGGAACGTCTGGTGGGCCGAGCAGGCGCGGGCGAATTGCTCGACGCCTTGGGCGAACACCGGCTCCTCGGGGAAGCAGGTGGGGATGTGCTCGAACACGATGTCCCTGCGCTTCAGCGCGGAGGCGATCATGAACTGCCCGCACCAGGAGTCCGAAGGGCGGGTCCCGTCTTTGTTGATCTGCCCCTTGGTGGCGAAGTGCAGCACCGGCGTCCCCTTCGGCAGCCCGGCGATGGTGACGCCCACGGCCGAGGTCTCGTGGCCGAAGGTCATGCCGCCGACGATCACGCCCACCACCTCGCGCTCTTTGAACAGGTTCAGCGCCTTGCGGGCGTCTGCGAGGCTGCTCACCAGCCCCTTTGGGGTGAGCGATTCCTCCGGAACCACTACTTCCAGGCCCGGAATCTTCGCCATCTCCGCGAGGCAGCGGCGGCGCATGTTCACCGCCCACTCCTCGCCGAAGGGCACTCGGTGTGACGGGATGAAGCCGATCTTTGCCTTCACAGTTCTCATCTCCTCACTTGCATTCGTCGGTCTGGGGCCGGACGCCGCGCTCGTGTGCTTTCAGCGCGCGGAGCCGCTTCATCACATCGTTGGCCCCGCGCCCGAAGTAGTCGTGAAGCTCGACGTAATCCTCGAAGATCTCATTGTACACCGCGTGGTCGCTGGGGTCGGGCTGATAGACCTTGTCTCGCACGCCGCCCATGCGGTCGATGGCCTGGAAGATCGTATCGTATCCCCCGCCCCACCGGCCCGCCGCCACCGCGCCGAACATCGCCGCGCCCAGGGCCGAGGCCTGGGAGGAGCGCGCGAGCTTGATCGACCGGCCCGTCACGTCCGAGAAGATCTGCATCAGCAGCTCGTTCTTCTCCGCCATCCCGCCGCAGGCGTACAGCTCTCTCACCCCAATCCCGTACTGCTCGAAGTTCTCGATGATGATCCGGGTGCCGAAGGCGATCGACTCGATCAGCGCGCGGTACAGCTCGGCCAGCGTGGTTTTGAGCGTGGCGCCGAGGATAAGCCCCGATAGGTTGGTGTCCACCAGCACCGAGCGGTTTCCGTTCCACCAGTCCAGCGCCAGCAGCCCGGATTCTCCCGGCTTGAGGTTAGCCGCTCTGTGCGCCAGGTGCTCGTGCGCGCTCCGGCCCTCGATCTCTCCCGGCGTCCAGGTGCGCACGAACCAGGCGAGGATGTCCCCCGCGCCGGACTGCCCGGCCTCGTAGCCGAAGAAGCCCGGCAGGATGCCGTCTTCCACCACCCCGCACATCCCCTCCACCGGCCGGCTCTCCCGGCCCAGCACCAAGTGACAGATGGAGGTGCCCATGATCATGAGCAGCTTGCCGACGTCGGCGATCCCGGCCGCCGGCACCGAGGCGTGGGCGTCCACGGTGGCAACCGCCACCGGCGTCCCCGCCGGCAGGCCGGTCAGCTCGGCCATCCCCGGGGTCAGCTCCCCGGCTTTCTCCCCGAGCGGGCTGACCTTGCGCATCATCTTCTCGGCGACGACCTGCTCCAGCCTCGGGTCGAGTTCGGCCAGGAACTCGCGGCTGACGAACCCCGCGCGCTTGTCGTGGATCGCCTTGTAGCCCGCGGCCGATAGGCTGCGCGTCTCCCGACCGGTGAGCTGCCAGATCAGCCAATCTCCCCCTTCGATCATCCGGTCGGCCGCCTCGTAAACCTCCGGGGCCTCGTTGAGGATCTGCCAGACCTTGGAGAAGAACCACTCCGACGAGTAGCGGCCGCCATAGCGCGCGAGCCACGGCTCCTCTCGCCGCGAGGCGACCTGGTTGATCTTATCCGCCTCCGGCTGGGCGGCGTGGTGCTTCCACAGCTTCACCCAGGCGTGCGGGTTGCCGGCCCATTCCGGCTTCAGGCAGAGCGGCGTCCCCTCGGCGTCGGTCGGCAGCATGGTGCAGGAGGTGAAGTCCACGCCGAGGCCGATCACCTGCGCGGCCGGCACCCCCGCCGAGGCGAGCACCGCGGGAACGGTCTGGCGCAGGGTTTCGAGGTAGTCGCTCGGGTTCTGCAGCGCCCAGTCGGGGGCCAGCGGCGTGCCGTCCGGCAGCTCTCGGTCGAGGACGCCGTCGGCGTATTCATAGACCTGCGTGCTGACTTCTTCTCCCGTCGCCGCGTCCACCAGCAGCGCGCGGCCGCTTTCGGTGCCGAAGTCCAGCCCCAGCGCAAACTTGCGATCAGCCATCAT
>CAZWRO010000020.1:3387-4601 GCA_964635365.1 uncultured bacterium
GCGAGGTCGAATGCCTCGCGCGCGCGTTCGACCGGGAATCGGTGGGTCAGCACCGGGCCCAGGCGGAGGCGGTTCTCCGCCACCAGGCCTATCGCCTCGCGGAAGTTTTCGTTCTGTCGCCGAACGAAGCGCAGCGTCAGCTCCCGCCGACGCAGGTGAGAGGCCTGCGCGCGGTACTCGTCTTCGGAGGGAATGCCGATCACGATCACGGTTCCGCCCGGCCTCACCACTTCGAGGCACTGCTGCAACGCCTCCGGTGGGCCCGCGGCCTCAAAGGCGACCTCCACGCCCCCTCCCTCGGTGGTCCTCAAGATCTCGGCGGCGGCCTCCTGCGGCCCCACTTGCACGGTGACGTCAGCGCCCAGCTCCTTTGCCACTGCCAGCCGCTCGGGAATCGGATCGGTGGTGAAGATCCGCCCGGCCCCGCGGAGGCGCGCCATCTGGAGCGTGAAGAGGCCTATCGCGCCACACCCGGCGATGGAAACGGAGGCCCCGCGCAAGTCCGGAGCCAGCTCGACAGCATGGATGGCGACGCAGAGCGGCTCGATCAGCGGGGCCTCGACGATGTCCACCGAGGCGGGGAGAGCATAGACGCAATCCGCGGGCCAGGCCATCAGCTCCTGCATCGCGCCATCCACCGGCGGGAGGTCGCAGAACTTCAGGTCGGAGCAGAGGTGGAAGTTCCCCGCCGAACACATCTCACACGACCGACACGGCACCGCCGGGTCCATCACCACCGGAGCGCCGGGCGAGAAATCGAATCCATTCGGATCTTCGATGACCGCCGAGGCCTCGTGGCCGGGCACAAAGGGCCGATCCCAACTCACCCCGCCGATATTCCCCTCGGCGTACATATGGAGGTCCGAAGCGCAGAGCGTCACCGCCCGGGTGCGCAGCAGCACCTCGCCCGGCCCCGGCTTCGGCTCCGGCAGTTTCGCCAGTCGGACCTCGCGAATGTCATGTTGAAGAACGGCCCGCATAGCCATCTCCTCGATCCAGGCACACCACCGCGCCGGTCAGACCGTTCGACGCGTGCCGGTCAGCTCCTCGGTTCCAGGCGCCGCCTGCGCGCCGCCTGGCGAACCTGTCAACCGCGGTGCGAGATGTCAATCCGCCGGGCGGCACCGATCGGCCGGAGTACTTCCCCAAGAACAAAAGGTGAGGCGACAGACCGGGGGAGTCTGTCGCCTCACCTTTTGTTCTTGGGGAAGTAC
>CAZWRO010000020.1:4611-15564 GCA_964635365.1 uncultured bacterium
CTCGTGGTGGGGTGGGGTTTGGGGTGGGGTTAGACTGTCACACCCTAAAAACCTATGTAGTCTCGCAAACGCGAGCCGTTTCCATGTGTCCAGGAGTGAGTATAGCGATAGCCACGCTCTGTGTCAAGGGGGCAGCGAGAAATTATTCAAGAACCGCCTGAACCACCTGCGAGCGCTGGAATCGGCTCCGGGGCCTCTCCAGCCTTCCCGGCAGTTGTTTGCGCCAGGCGTATGAGGTATACTCTAGCCGAGCCGACGCTCAGAACCAATGCGACACGCCGGACGGCGATTGTCGCAAGAAGGGGATTGAATGGGCGCGCGCGGCCCCAGGACCTCGGCCGACTCTCGACAGCGAAGGCCCGTCTCGTCCTTGATGCGGGCGCTTGAGCACGTCTTGATATTGGCCTCTGTGGTGTTAGTTCTGAGCCTCGTCTATCTCCTGTTCTTCCTGCTCTCCGGGGGCATGGCCGCCCCTCTGATCGGCGGCTCCGAGCTGGAGACCATAGAGCGGAACAGCAACCTAGCCACCGAAGTCTTCCTTATCTGTCTGTGGGTCGTCGTGCTCTCGGCGATGGTCCGCCACCCCCGCGTGGAAAGCACCGGGCTGCTCGCCCTCGGGCTGGGAGCGGCCTGCTGGGGGCTGATGCCGCTGGTCGTGAGCGCCGGCGTCAACCCCTACACCGCCGAGAACTTGCAGGCCCTCGGCCGGTCGATGGCGAGTGCTTTCCAGACGTCCGGCGGCGCCCTCATGGTGCTGGGCTTCCTGCGCGTCGTTCTGGGACGCGTCATCGTGCTCTCCCGGGGTCCGAGCACGGCCTCGGCCATCCATCTTTCCCGCGCCGCCTCGGCCCTTGCCGAACTCCCCGAAGAGCCGGTCTCCGAGCGCGCTTCCATTATGCGTAACTGCTGGGAGCTGCACTTCTGCCGCGGCAGCCTTCGCGCCATGTGCCCCCGCTACATCGAGCGACGGTCGTGCTGGAAGGAGCGGAGCGGCTGCTACTGCGATTCGGGCCTCGCCTCGCGCTTGTTGAGCGGCGTCGGGGCCAAGGCGCGGGTGGCGGTGGCGGAGGAGCTGGAGGCGGCCCAGAAACGAACCTCTCCCCGTCCCGGGGCGGCCGCGCAGGCGCGCCAGACGAGCGCCAGGAACCGGCCGAAGCCGCCCTGCGGGGAGTGCCCTATCTACCTCGAACACCAGAAGTATAAGTACCGCGCCATCTCCCTGCTCGCCTACCCGGCCGGGGCGGTCATCATGGGCCTGAGCGCGCAGTACGTCTACTTCGGCTATCGCTGGGTGCGCGACAACCTCGGCGCCTCTCTCGGCATCTCCATCGACCGCACCGGACAGGGTCACGTCTTCGACACCATGCAGTGGCTGTCGTTCGAGAACGCGATGGTGATCCTTCTCGGCGTTATGGTGGTGGCCATTATCCTCCAGTTGACCGAGCTGGCCATCTTCCGCTTCAAGCTCTAGCCGACGCTCCCGCCTCCCTCCGCCTCGCCGCGCGCATCGCCGCCAGCGCAGGAACGCGCTCGTCGGCGTGGAACTAAGCTCACCCCAAGCTCTCCTACGACGGCGAGCATCGACTCTTCCAAAGGAGACGTGCAGGTGCTAAACGAGTTCCGACTTCCGGGCGTAATACACTTCGGATGGGGCGCGCTGGAGCGGCTCGCAGACGAAGCCCCGCGGCTGGGCCGCCGCACATTGCTGGTGACCGGCCGCTCCTCCATGAAGAAGAGCGGCGTGGCCGACCGCGTTCAGGGCTTGCTCACGCAGGCCGGCGTAACCTTCGTCGTCTACGATCAGGTGGAGTCCGACCCCAGCGCCACCACGGTGGACAAGGGCGCCGAGCTGGCGCGGGCGGAGTCCTGCGATCTCGTCATCGGCCTCGGCGGCGGAAGCCCCATGGACGCCGCCCGCGCCATCGCCGCCATGGCCCTGCTGGACGGCTCCATCGTAGACTACCTGGGCGGCAAGCCCATCGACCGGCCCGGCCTCTCCCTCCTCAACATCGCCACCACCTCCGGCACGGCCAGCGAGATCACCCCGGTCTCCGTGGTGCTGCACGAGGAGCGCGAGCTGAAGATGGGTGTGAAGAGTCCTTACTGGTTCGCCCGCGTCGCCATCACCGACCCCGAACTCACCCTCACCATGCCCCCCTCGCTCACCGCGGCGACCGGCCTGGATGCCCTCACCCACGCCATCGAGTCCCACCTCTCCACCCAGGCCACGCCGCCCACTGAGGCGCTGTCGCTGAGAGCCGTCGAGCTCATCGGCCGACATCTCCGCCGCGCCGTCGCCGACGGCGGCGACCGCGCGGCGCGGGAAGGAATGTCCCTCGGGAGCATGATCGCTGGGATGGCCTTCGCCAATGCCGGCCTGGGCCTGGTGCATGGCCTGGTGCATCCGATTGGCGCCCGCCACGGCCTCCCGCATGGCGCCGCCTGCGCTCGGCTGCTGCCCTATGTCCTGCGCTACAACCAGCCGGTGACGGAAGAGAAACTGGCCCAGATCGGGCTGGCGCTGTCCGGCGCGGCCGGCGCGGAGCAGGCGATTTCCGCGGTCGAGGACCTGGTGCGAGACGTCGGCCTGCCGTGCGGAATTGGCGATCTCCATATCGCGGACGATGAGATGCCAGGCCTGGCCAAGGACGGCCTGGTCTCCGGCGCGGTGAAAACGAACCCCCGACCGGTCAGTGAAGAGGAAGCGCGGGCGGTCCTCGAGAAGGCGCGGGGAGGCTAGGCCCGGCCGCGGATGCCTAGAGCGCATTTCATAACCCTAGATCGGCTGGTTGTCCGGTCCACAAGCCGGCCTGAAATGCGCCCGACAAAGCCTGTCGCACTTGCTAGGCTGTTTCATAACCTCCTCTCGAGGTTATGAAACAGCTTCTAAGACGCCCCGCGCAGCCTTTCCAGCAATTGCTGCGCCCGCGAGTGGGCGGGATCGACCTCCAGCGCGCGCCCCAGCGCGAGGATCGCCTCCTCCGTCCGGCCCGCCTTCGCCTGGAGCAGCCCGATCTCGTAGTGGGCGTCGCTGAAGTCGGGCTGCAGCTCGGCCACCCGGGCGAACTCCTCGAGCGCCAGCTCGTCCATTCCGCCCAGCTTATAGGCGAGCGCCAAGTTGTTGCGAGCGTCGGCGTTGTTGGGGTCCAAGGTCAGCGCCCGCCGGGCGTCCCCGATCATGCTGTCGATTGCGCTGGAGCGCTGCGAGGCGCCGCAGACGGGGCAGAAGTTGGCCTCCGCTTGCACTTCACGCCCACAGTTCACGCAGTTCGGCATCACCCACCGCCCTGGTTGACTGGTCCCGGCCTTCCGCCTCCGGCCACCGCGCGCCGCGTTAAGCCGCGCGCCGGGTTAAGTCGCGCCCCGGCCCGTGACGATAATATGGTAGCATACGTCGAACCCGCGGGCAACGCCGATGCGAGTCGCCCCGAGCAGATCCGTTGACGACGGCTATGGCCTGTGCTATCATGAAATGGCGACGGGGCGTAGCTCAGCTTGGCTAGAGCGCGCGGTTCGGGACCGCGAGGTCGGCAGTTCAAATCTGCCCGCCCCGACGTGTTTCACAAGAGGGCGCTGCCCGTGCCGCCGGGGACGCTGGACCTTCCTGCAGATCTCTCCCTGATGAGAGCGGCCCGCGGTTGGCTGGAATGATAACGCAGCGCACCGGGCATTCGGCAATGGGAGAGCTATGATCCGCAGGCACGTACGGAACGGACTTATCTGGGCCTTGCTTGGAGTCGCCCTAGTAGGTGGCTGCGCCCGCGACTCCACCGACCCCAATGCACCCGTAAGCCGCGACCCCAACGTCATCGTCGCCTACGTCGCGTGCGGCATCGCGCCGGCCATTCAGATCGCCAAAGAGAGCTTCGAGGCCGCCAACACCGGCAAGTCCGTGCGTATGGAAGTCGGCCAGCCCCCCGAGTTGGTCGCCCGCATCGAGCAAGGGGCCGTGCCGGACATCATCATCTGCCCCGGCGATTCCGAGATCGGAATGCTCGAACGCGCCCGCTTGCTCGATCCGGCCGCCGGCGCGACTATTGGCTACTGCCGAGTGGCCATCGCCACTCCGACCGCCCGACCCGTCAGTCTTAGCCATCCGGAAGACCTCGCCGGTGACGAAGTCGAGTCCATCGCCATGGCCACTCCGGGAATCAACTCCATCGGAACCGACGGGAAGCACGCGCTGGAGCGCATCGGCGTGTGGGATCGAGTCCAGAACAAGCTCGTGCTGTTCAGCACTCCGTTGGAGGCCGTCACCGCCGTCGCCGAGGGTGAGGCCGACGTGGGTATAATCTTTGACCCCTGCCCCGTGCTTCAGCTTCCCGACCTGGTCCCGCCCGACTCGGTGACCGTGGTGGCCACCCTCAGCCCGGGCGAGCAGCGATCCGTGAAAATCCGACTGGGCGTTCACCGGCGGAGCCCGAACCAGCTCCTGGTGAGGCGGTTCGTCGAGGTCATCAACAGCGAAGAGCTGCGCCCGGAGCTGGCCGAAGTCGGGCTGCCCGGCCCCTAGCGGTTCGCCCGAAGCGAGTTCCCCGAGGAATCACCGACGAAACGCGACGCGCTTCCGCGTCTCAGTCCCGGCCGGCCTCCACGCGCCGCCGCACTTCCCGCCCCGCGAGCAGTCCGCTGGCGGAAGCCTGCATCAGTCCGCGCGTCACTCCCGCGCCGTCCCCCACCGCGAACAGGTTTGTCACCTCGGTCTCCAGCGTCTTGCTCAGGCGCGGCCGCGCCGAGTAGAACTTGACCTCGATGCCATAGAGCAGGGTGTGGCGGGAGCCGATCCCCGGCGCGAAGCGATCCAGCGCCTCCAGCGCCTCCATGATGCTCGACAGATGCCGGTGTGGGAGCGCGAAGCTCAGATCGCCGGGCGTGGCGCTGGCCAAGGTGGGCCGCACCAGACCCCGCGCGATGCGCTCCGCCGTCGAGCGGCGTCCCGACCGGAGGTCGCCCAGGCGCTGGCAGATCACGCCGCCGCCGATCAGGTTCGCCAGTCGCGCCAGATAGCGGCCGTAGGCGATGGGCTCGTGGAACGGCTCCGTAAACTGGGTGCTCACCAGCAGCGCGAAGTTGGTGTTGGGGCTGCGCTTCCGCGCGTAGCTGTGCCCATTCACAGTCACTACGCCTTCGCTCTCTTCGGTCACCACTTCCCCGTAGGGACACATGCAAAAGGTCCGCACCCGGTCGTCGAAGCTCTTCGAGTAGAAGATGAGCTTTGACTCGTAGGCCGCGGCGGTCACGTCGGCCAGCACCTCCGCCGGCAGCTCCACGCGCACGCCCACATCCACCGGATTGTCGGCCCGCCCCAGGCCCAGGCGCGCCGCCTCTTCCATGAACCAGGCCGAGCCCTCGCGGCCCGGCGCGAAGATGACGTAGTCGGCGCGGCAGCGGCGGCCGGCGGCGGTCTCCACGCCGGTCACGACGCCCTTGCTGGTGCGGATATGAGCGACGGTCTCGCCCGCGTGCACTTCCACATTCTTGCCCAGCGCGCGCCGCATTTCGCGCAGCACCAACGGGCAGCCGTCGGTGCCCATGTGGCGGATTTGGGTGCCGATGAACTCCAGGTCCGCGCGGCTCGCCCGCCGCGCCAGCGTGGCCAGCGCATCTTCGTCGGCGCCGTACAGCTCCTTTGGCGCGCCGAACCGCAGCCACATCCCGTCCACCTCGCGCAGCAGCTCGACCACCTGCGCCCGCGGCAGATAGGTCGTGAGCTGCCCGCCGATCTCCGGCGACATGGTGAGCTTGCCGTCGGAGAAGGCCCCGGCCCCGCCCCACCCACATAGCATCCACTTCGGATCCCGCGTCGTTCCCCGGCCGTGCGAGTTCGCCAGCCGCTCGTCGATGTCCGGGCCCTTGTCGAACACGCGCACTTTCACCCCGGCAACATCCGACAGCGCGAGCGCGGCGAAGATCCCCGCCGGCCCGGCGCCCACGACTACTACTTGTTTACTGCGAGCCATCGCCGCCGCTTTCCGCCACGCGCTTCCGCAGGCCCTCCAACGTCTCTTCGGCGTTGCGGCCCACGAGCTTGTGGAGCAACTTCCTTATCAGCGGTCCAATCAGAGGCACGTTGTACTCGTAGCTTATCTCCAGGCGCGCCCGCGTCTTCTCGCCCTCGGCCTGGAACCTCCACACCCCTTCGTATCGATCCCAATCTCCCGACAGCGCGCGAAAGCGACAGCTCCGGGAGACATCGTCCCACAAGTCCTCCTCCACCCAACTCAGCTTGCGCTTGAACTCCGGCACCAAGCCCACCCATTCGCTGACCGTCCGCTCCGGGGTTCGCTCCTTGATGGTGACGCGCTCCACGTTGGGCAGGAACTCGGAGAGGCTCTCCACGTCCTTGGCCAACGCGTAGACGCGGTCGGGGGCGGCCTCGATCAGGATTTCGGCTTGCACGTCGGGCACGGGGACCTCCTCTTCTCGCAGTCAGCGCCGCGGCTGGAGGCCGCGGCGCGTCCGATTGTAGATCGAGGCCCGCCGGCTGTCAACGCCTGAGCTTCAGGCTTTTACCCCGAGCGCGTTGCTTTCGATCACCAGGCGCACCCTGCGCGCCAGATCGGCCGGCTGAAACGGCTTCGCGACGAAATCATCGGCTCCCGCCGACAGGCTGGCCGCAATGAAGTCGCGGTCCGAATGCGCGCTCACGATCACAATCTGAGTGCCCGATGTCGCGGGGTTCCGCTTGATCTCCGTGCAGACCGGAATCCCGCCGATCTCCGGCATGCTGATATCCAGCAGCACGATGTCCGGGCGCACCACCGAGATCAGTTGCAGGGCGAAACGTCCCCGGTCGGCCTCGAAGATCTCATACTCATCCCCGGACAACCCGAGGCTGTCACGCATGAGTCTCCGCGCCGATGGGTCGTCGTCCACTATCATCAGCTTCGTCATTTGCCTCCGCTCCTGCTTTCGCGGTCTCCCGCGACAACGCGCCGACGATCACCTCAGGTCCGCTTTCCTCCGCGCGGAAGTCCGGTACTGAGAAGCAGATCGTCGCCTCGCCGTCAGATCCCTCATCCACCCATATTCGTCCACCGTGAAGCTCGATCAGCGCCCTCGATACCGTCAGCCCAAGGGCCTGCCCGCTCGATAGCTTCTGGGACGTGGAATTCATAGCCGGGCCAAACAGAGGAGCCAGAATGTCATCGTCGGCCCGCATCCCGCTCGCCTGTATCATCATCTGCACTTGCTCTTCGTCCGCGGCCGGGCCGATGCGAACCGACACCTCGGCGCCGTCCTCCGACTGGGCGAGAGCAGCCAGCAGCAGGCGAGTAGTCACCTGCTCGATCTCGTTCCGGTCGGCATAGGCCGCAGGAGTCCGCGGCTCCGCTGCCACAGTCACCCGCTCCCGAGCCGCCGGGTCTTCGAGCAGCAGCTTGCCGGACTCGACCGCCTCCTGCAGGCTGATGGAGTCCCGCCTCAACGCCAGCCGGCCCTCGTCGATCCGAACCAAGTCGAGCATATCTTCGATCATGCGAGCCAGGTGCTGCGCTTGGTCGCGAATGATCACCAGGTAGTCGTGCTGTCGGTCCGCATCCAGCTTGTCCTCGTGCTCGTACAGCAGTTGAGTGAAGCCCACGATCGCCGTAAGCGGAGTGCGGAACTCATGCGACACCCGCGACAGAAAGTCGCTCTTCGCCTGCATGGCGCCCTGGTAGTTATGCTTGAGCTGCTCGTGGGCGTCGTGCTCCCGTGCCAGCACCACGAAGAACGCGCCCAGCAGGCCGGCCGAGAGGGCGAACGTTAGCACTCGCCAGATGACGGTGGTCGTGATCTCCGTCTCGGTCCCCTCCAGGAGGCCCACCAGCATGTAGCTGGCCGCCGACAGCGCGCAGGTCGCCACCGCGTCGCGGAAATTGAGTCGCACGCTGGCATGCAGAATCGGCAGATAGTAGAGCAGGTAGTACTCACTGGTGGTACCGGTCTGCGTGTACAGCAGCGCCGTGATCAGACCGATGTCGGCCGACAACATCGCCAACGTGGCCCGACGGCGGTCCATCCGAGACCACGGCAGAAAAGTCGTTATCAATACATAGGCCGCGCCAAAGCCGACCACGAGATCGAAACCGGGCGAACGCGGCGCCGACTGCAGCCAGGCCATGGTGAAGACTGTTACTAGGATGAGGCAACGGAGCGCCGCCGCAACCTTTTCTCGCGGCGCGGCCTGGGAGCCCAACATTGCCCTAAAACCGAAGCTGGAACGCATTGGCCGACTCCACCTATACATGTCTGGGAGGCGACCAACCACAATAATCAATAAGGCCGCCGCACCACCGCGCTCTATTCCACATTTCCGCGGCGGATGTGAGGCGGCGAAGCGGCGAGGGGGTTAGATCGGCTTGTGATACGAAAGATCGAGCCGGCCTTCTCGCTCTCGGGCGCCTGGCTCGTCCTCACCCCACGAGTAGCCCATTCTCAGGCTCATCCGGCGCTCTGCGTCCAGACGGCACGAGTACAGCAGGCTCACGCTGGTCCGATCCCGGCTCTCCTCGTCCCAGCGCCCCGTCGTGCAAGACACGCTCGCCTCGACCGACTCTTCATCGGCCAGACGGCCCAGCAACCCCAGCATCAGCGTCTGCTCGTGCGACCGCGGGTCAACCGTGCTCGCATCGCTCAGGTAGCGCGCCCGCGCCCGCAGGTTCCGGCTCACCGGAGCCCCTAACTCTACGAGCTGTCGGCGAAGCTCCATCGGCCGGTCCCGGCGCGATCCCTCGCGGGCCTCCGGACACTCCTGGTAGGCCAGCTGCAAGTGATATCGGTTCGCCACCACCGCGCGATGGGCGAAGGCGAAGGTGCGCAGCCCCGCGTCCGGCCCCCCGCGGCGGTCGTCCGTCCACAAGCGGAAGCCGAGGAAGTCCATGTCCAACCAGTCCGGCGCCTCCGGAACCAAATACTCCTCCGCCTCCTCGAACACGTGGCCCCGCGACATCTCATTCGCCCACTCCGGCGCCTCGCCGGTGGGGTAGTCGATGGCGTAACGCAGCGCGGTCCCCGGCTGCGGCCCCTCGCTCCACACTCGGTGCGAAACCGCCAGCGCAAGGCAACCCACCTCGCGACGCAGGGAAACGTCTCGCCTGCACTCGCTCCCGCCCTCGTTGTCCTGCTCCGAGCGCAGCTCCGCGGTGAGGCTGGTCTGCCGACCCAGGTCCGCCGCCAGAGTACACGTCGACCGCGTCGTCAAGTCGAATTCTTCGTTGCTGCCCCGCACCGTCTGCGCGCGGTCCATCGTCAGCCGCAGCCGCCTCCCGAAAGAGCGATCCAGATGCAGAGCCGTGGCCCGTTGCAGCCTTCCCGTCGGGCCCTCGCCCCGCTTTTCCCTCAGGGTGGCCCGCAGATTGGTCCGCCCCTTTCCCGCGCCCAGCCCCGCCGTCAGCGACCACTTGCGATTCCTGACCGCGCCGGACTCCTCCGCCTCCACAGTGTTCTCTTCCGCCGTCAGCCGGCCCGCGCTGGACCCGCCGCCCCAGTTCGTGGTCAGCCGCAAAGTCGTGCCGCGCGAGCTCTCGGTGCTCTCCGACACCTCCGTGTTGCAGCTCGCCGCCAGCTCCGTGTTCGGCGCCAACTGCATCACCGCGCCCACCGTCCGCGTCTTCTTGCCCTGTCCGCTCTCCGACGTGTTGGCGACATAATCGGCCGTTAGCTGCAACCGGCCCGTGGGCGCCAGGTTCAGGTGCGCCTCCCGCCTCCGCTCCGACTCCTCCTCCTCCCCCACCGACTTCTCCACGGTAGTCATCGCAAACCGCAGCCCGTGGCGGCCGCCCCCGCCGAACTGCGACGTATACTCGATGGCGCTGGTCCGTCGCTGCTTGTCCGCGAGGCCGCGCGTGCGATCCCACTCCTCGCGGTGCTGGTTCAAGCTGGTCGTCAGCCGGCCGCCCGCCCCCAGGTTGAAGGCGACACTGTGGGCGGTATCGGTGGTGGTCAGCCCCCAGTGCTCGTCGTCGGGGCGGTCGTTGCGGACCGAATCGTGGTTGGAGGTCAAAGCAATGCCGGGGGCGAGGTTCAGCGCCGCGTTGAGGTTCATGGTGCGCGTGCCGAGGGCCGCCCGCAGCGCCGTCATCTCATCGCTCGAAGTGCCGTCGCCCGCGCGCTCCGAGGGGGAGAAGCGCGCGCCAACGTCGAGGAAGGTGCTCGTTAGTTGGAGGGAGGGCGTCGCGAAACCGATTTGGTAGGAAGAGGCGCCGTCGTCCAGCGCCTTGTTCCGCGGGCGGCCGCCGGACAGCGCGTTCCCCTCCAGGCCCCCACCGCGGCCCATGGACAATCCCATCAGGCCCCTTGCCGCCACCGGCGATTCCTGTCGCGAGAGGCCGAGCAGCTCCACCAGCGCGCCCGGCTCGCGGCGGCTCGCCTCCTCGGGGACCAGCGAAGTCTGACCGCCCAGCAGAGACAAGCGCGTGTCTTCCTCGGGCCTCAAGTTGAGTCCCCAGGCCGCCGTCGTCGTGGGGAACACAAAGCAAAGCAACAGGGCCGCCAAAAGCGGCCCTCTATTCAGGCAAGTCATCGGGGCCGCCAGGAGCGGCCCTCTGTTGAGCCAATTAATGAGCAAATACCCGCACCGTCCGCTGCCGCTCACCAAAGGTCCCCGACCACGGCTCCCTGCTCCGGTTCCGCGGCTCAAGCTCCTGCTAGACCAGCGGAACCGCCAAACGTGCCCCCTCCATGGGGCCGCGACTTGGCAGAGAATTCGCCTCTCCCTGCCCCTTCTCATCCCTCTTCTCAAAGGAATTTGAGCCGGATTCGTCCCATTGGCCGCCATTCTCAAGGCCCTCGAAACCCGACAGGTCAGGCACCTGCGAAAGCGCCGTCTCCGAGTCCAGCGTGGCGAACCGATCTCGCGCCATATTGCTGACGAGCTGCAAGTCCCCGCGACCCGAAACGCCGCTGGCCACCGCCCGGAGCGTCAGCACGGCCGGCGGGATCAGTGTCTCCGTCCTCGGAGGAAGGGAAGCC
>CAZWRO010000020.1:15664-18497 GCA_964635365.1 uncultured bacterium
ACCGCCGGTTCCGCCTCGGACTGCTGCGCGACCGACACCGGCCGGTTCGGCTCCGACGCCACCCGCGCTCCTGTAAGGCCGACTTCCGGCTGAAGGGCTGGCCGCACCAACATCAGCAGGCCCCCAACCGCCGCCACCGCGGCCGCGGCGAGCGCCGGTCGAAGCACCGGCCCCCAGGCCCGGCGACGCCTTCGAGCCTGCTCCGCGGCGGCCACCGCGTCGCCTATGCGGGCCGGCGCCTTCGCCGGAGTTAGCGAGCGCACCAGGCGCACCGTCGCCGAAAGCGCCGCCAACTCCAGGCGGCACAATCGGCAGGCCGCCAAGTGCTGCTCCAGCGCGCTCAGCCCGAGCGGCGAAAGCGCGCCGTCGATCTGCTGATGAATGAGCGGTTTCGCCTCCCGGCAGGTAATCTCGCCGACCGAACCCGCGCCCACCTCGGCCGCCACCCGCGCGCGCAGGCCCGGCGGCGTGTCCACGACTTGGAGGTAACCGGTGGCGGCGACCGCCTCTCTCAGCTTCTCCAGCGCGTGCGCGCAGGCCGCACACTCGTGGAGGTGCTCCTCCACGGGCGCGACCCGGGAGAGCGCGATCTCGCCGTCAGCATACTCGACCAGCTCGATTTCCGATAGGTGCCTTCCCAGCATATCACCACCCTGGCGCACGAAGGCCGTGCGCCCGGTTTCTTTGACACGTAGGAGGCAGCCGAGTCGCGGCGGGGCCTCGCCGAGGTTGGCCTAGAAATCGTCCAGGTCGAGGTCCGGGCCAAGAGGGGCTTCGGGGGGCGCTTCGGAGGTCTGCGTCTCGTTGGCCGCCGCCAGCACCGATTCCGCGGCGTACAGCGGGGCCTCCGCGCGCAGGCCGATGGCCACCCCGTCGCTCGGCCTGGCGTCTATGGTGCGCACTTCCTCCCCCACCGCCACGTGAATCTTGGCGTAGTACACCCCGTTCCAGAGGTCATCGATCACAACCCTAGTGACCCGCCCGCCGAGGCCCTCGATCAGTCTGCTCACCAGATCGTGAGTCGTCGGCCGGCGTGAAACGGGAGCCTCCCCCTGGGGTCGAAGCACGCTCCCGATGGCCATCGCCTCACAGGGGCCGATCACCATTGGGAGCAGATGGCTTGCCTCGTCCTGCAGAACCAGCAGGTATTGCGAATCCGAGTTGCGTACGAGTCGCGAAACCCGCACTCGGACTTCTGACATCGCCCAATCCTTAGCGCGGCGGCTCGGCCTCGCCTGCTACCCGAAGCTCGGGATGCCACCACACGTAATCAAACGCTTCTGCCACGCGGGAACCGGTTCCTGCCCCCGCTTCGGCCAGTTCGGCCGACTCCCCCTCCGCCACCATCCCCATCTCGTCCGACCCCTGGCTTCCCCTCATGTCACACCGCACCCGCACCCTAGAGGTCGGCACCTCCCAACTCGTGACGCCGCCGGCCAACGCCCCCGCCGCGGCCAGCATGTTCTCTCGCGTGTGCCCGACAATCCACAGGCGCGGCATGGAAACGCGGATCAACGTCACGGACCCCAAGGGGTCGATCTCCACCGAAACCAGGCGGCAGGTCGGATCCGTCGTCGTGGCCACCCGTCGCAGATGCTCCGTCAGGCCGCGCTGGAGCTCGGCCAGCGCCGGAGAAAGCTCCATCGTGAACGGCCCCTCCGCGGCGGCGCTTTCGCCGGTCTCCGGCTCCTCCGCCTTCGGGGGCGCCGCGACGAAGGCCCCGGTCGCGGCCGGCGCCGGCGGCTCAGGCGGCTCTATCGCCGCGCTCCTTCCCAGCAGAATCACGAGCGCGGTGCCGAGCAGGATCACCGCCAGCGCGGCGGCCACCATCAGGGCTAGCGGCGCGGGAGCCCGCGCCGGGCGCAGATCGCCCGTCGCCAGCTCGATCCCCCTCCGCAGCGCCTTGCCCGCCTTGTGCAGCAGTCGTCCCTCTCGTCCCAGGGACACTTGGTCGAGCACCGCGTCGAGCTTCTTGCGGTCGGAAGCGCTCGCCGGATTGCGGCCCAGCGCCATCCGATACCACTCGACGGCATCGCGCACATTCCCCCTGTCGCGCGCGATATCGCCCATCACGGAGCAAGCGGCGGCGTTGTCGCGGTCGCGCCTCAAGGCCTCGCTGCACTTCGCCTCCGCCTCCGCCCACTGACCCCGCAGCCGCAAGATGTTGGCCATCACCAACAGCAGATAAACATCGCTCTCGGGCTTGCGCGGGGAATCGCCGGCGTACACATCGTAGCCGCAAATAGGACAAGACGCGGCCTCTCCCAACGAGTGGCCGCACTGGGGACACTTCACTCGCGTTTGCTTCATGACGGGCGTATGGAGCGACTGTTACTCGCGGTTCTCTGTTTCGTTTCTACCCATGTGGCGCCGAGTTAAACGAGGTCAGCAAGGCCCCCGCGTCCGGGGTCGCACACGTGCCGCCCAAGCTCAATGATTTCGCCCCACGAACTCCCCCCGCGGCCTAGTCCCAACGATTCTTGCGCACCATCTCCCCCAGTGACTTCCGCGGCCGCGCCGGAGGGTCTTCATCGGGGTATCCCAGAGGGGTCGTCGCCACCACCCGAATGTTCTCCGGCACCCCCAGGGCCTTGCGCGCCTTTCGCTCGTCGAACCACCCGATCCAGCACGTCCCCAGCCCCTCCTCCGCCGCCGCCAGCACCAGATGCTCCATGGCGATGCCAATGTCCACCAGGTAGTAGCTCTGGTCGCCTTTCATGCCGCTGGCCGTGGGCTCGGCGCAGGCCGCAATGATGATCGGCGCGCCCTCGATCCACTCGTTGCCGGCCTCCGCCAGCGCGTTCTTCACCTTCGCCTCCATCACCACCACGAA
>CAZWRO010000021.1:0-10738 GCA_964635365.1 uncultured bacterium
CTACAACCTAGTGGTTAACAGCCACCCGCTCTGCCAATTGAGCTACCGCGGAGCACGTCGGTCAGTGAATCTTACCATAACTCGGCGCGCTGCCGCAACCGCGGCCTTCAGCCGAGCTTATCCAGCCACTTCTGCTCGATCGCCCGTAGCTTCGCGGACTGCTCCGGCGTAACCGACGGATCTCTCGGCTCAGCCAGAATCTTTTCCACCTTCTTGGCGGCTCGCTCGACGAGGTCGGGCCCGCCCGCGGCGAGCCAGTCCTCCCGGCGCTGCGGAGAGGTCAGTTCGCCCTCGATCTGCTCCGCGCGGAAGTGCTCAATCGTGTGATCGTGCGTCAGGAAATCCCCGGTCGCCGCGCACTCCTTGATAACCTCCAGGGCTATCGTCTCCGGGGTCACCTCGATGCCGCGCTGGGCCCGGAAAAACATCCCGGCCAGCTCATTATCGATCACCGCTTGCTCCGCCGACAGAGTGAACTCCGTCTCGAGCTGGCCGATACCCCAGACGATGTTCACGCCGGCAAGGGCGTGAAGCATCCCGGTGGTGCCTTTCTCCAGCACGGATTGCGCGTCACACGCGAAGTTGTCGCTGCTAATCCAGGAAGCCGACGGCAGGCCGTGATAGCGGGCGATCTCGGCCGCGGCCGCGGCAATCATCCCGTCCTGAACGCGTCCGCTCGTGGCGAGGGCCGAGCGCATATCGAGCATGTGGGCGAACCCCAGGTTGAACACGCAAGGCCGGCCCGGCTCGAGCACCTGGAGGATGACGATTCCGGAAAGGGCCTCGGCATTGGCTTGGGTCAGCAGGCCGGCCAGTGTAACAGGCGCCGTGCCGCCGCCGAGCGGCTCTCCGTTTACCATCATAGGCAGCCCGCGCCCAGAGGTGCGCACGAATAGCTCGAGCGCCGCTTCGGCCCAGTGCAGCGGGCTCACGATGGAATAGCCAAAGCTGACGATGGGCCTCTCCGACAGAGGAACGCCGTCGGCCAGCGCCTCGGCCATCTCGATGATGGCCAGCGGCCCGTCCGGCGTGAAGATTACGGGGCGGAGGTGCTTCGTCGAGTTCTCGGCGAGAATGCGAAACCCCACAAAGTCCCGCACGTGAGGCGGGTAGTCGGAAATGCTGGTCCCGACCACACCATGCACGTTCTCCAGCGCGTCTAACACTCGAGTGAGCTCGGCCAGGTCGGCCGCGTTAATCTCGGTGCGCTCCTTGCCCCGAGCTATACACAGGGCGTTGCCGCCCCAGAAGACCGTGCCTCCGTCGGCGCCCACTTCGGCGCACCCCCCGCGGCGGTCGGCGAGGCGAACGTTCCGTGGCGCACTGGCGATGCACCGAGCGACGAGATCGGGAGGAAGGCGCACCGTGACTCCGTCGGGGTCGCCGTCGGCGCCGGCCTTGGTGAGCTTCTCGAAAACCGTTGGGTGATCGACCTTGACGCCAACCGTCCTCAGGACTTCGAGGCTCGCCTCGTGAATCTGCGCAATGTCGTCGGGAGTCAGCAGACTCATCTAATACATTCTCCAGCCGAAGATGATCGCTCATGAGGGTTCGCTCCGTCGTTATGGGAAACCTTCGTGCGAACAGCACCGGCGTCACACCGTGATAGCCTCCGCGCGGACCACGCGGCGGAGTGGCAAAGGATGCCGAGCGGGCGAGTCGAACCAACCCTAACGCCTGGTGTCGAAGCGGGAGGTGACGGGAACGACACATTGGGTGCGCCCAGCAAGGCTCGGCCTGATCGCGGGCCTGGCCGCGTTCCTCGTGGCGGAACTGGGTTGGCTGGCCGGGGTGGATGCACGCCTCTACGACCTCGGCATCAGGACGCGCAACCCACTGCCGCGACCAAGCAACGTCGTCGTCGTCCAAATCGACGACTTCTCCATCGCGGAACTCGGTCGCTGGCCGTGGCCCTGGTCGTACCACGCCCGGTTCGTTCGCGTCCTGGAGGAGCAGTACCAGCCCGCGGCGATTGTCTTCGACCTGCTATTCGCCGACATTGACCCGACGGACGCAGACCAGGAGTTCGCGGAGGCCATCCGGGAGGCCGGCAACGTCTACCTCGCCGCGTTTCTGACCAGCGACGACTGGTCGGGGGAGCAGGAAGCGGAAACGGACACCCCCTGGCTCGTCGCGGAGTACGTCGGGCCCACGCAGCTCTCGGGAAAGCACTACTTCACCGCCCATCCTCCCGTGGCCGAGCTGGCCGCCGCGGCGGCCGGGGTCGGCGCCGTCAACATAGTCCCGGAGCTTGACGGCTCCGTGCGGAGCATCCCGATCGTGCTGGATTACGACGGCATCCCGTATGCCTCGTTGTCGGCGGCCGTGCTCAACGCCGTCGTCAACCCGGAGGGAAACTCGGTACGCGTCGACCCGGGCCGGGCCGTGCACTTCGGCGATTACACGGTGCCGATCAGCGCGGCCGGCGAAACCTTAGTAAGCTACAGCACCTCGCCTTCCGGGGGAACCGGCGGGGCCTTCGAGCGCTACCGCTACGAGCGCGTCCTGAACGGACGTGTCCCCGCCGACGCGTTGCGCGATAAGATTGTGCTGGTCGGGTTTGGCGGGGTCGGGATGGCCGACGTGCACCCCACCCCGCTCTCGCCCACCGAGTTGGGGGTCGATGTCACCGCCTACGCGCTCAACGGCCTGCTCGCCGGATCGTTTCTCCGCGTATCGGGTTGGCCTGTACCCCTTGCGCTGTCACTCATCGTAGGCGCGATCGTGGCCCTATTCGTGTGGAATCTTTCCCCCGCGCGGGCGCTTGCGCTTATGCTGTTGACCCTCGCCGTCGCCATCCTGTTCGCCGAGCTGATACTATGGGTTGAGGGGCTTTGGGTTGGCGGGGCCGCGCCGGTGGCGGCGGCGCTGTTTGCGTATGGTCTGACGCTGGCCCAGCGATACCGCGAATCGGAGCGGGAGTCCTTGCGAGTCCAGGCTAGCGTCGAGACCCTCGCCCACGCAACTCGGATAATTGGCTCCGTCCGGCTGAAGCACGAAATGCTGGCCGAGATTCGCTCCCAAGTCCGCGACGTGATGGGCGCGCGATGGGTCAACCTGTACCTCCTGGACGAGGAGCGGGAACGGCTGCAGTTGTCGTCGGCTCCCGAAGCGGAGAGGCAGCCCGTTTCCTATGCGTTGGGAGAGGGAACGGTCGGATGGGTGGCGCGCGACAATATCCTTCATCTGGTTCAGGACGTTCAGAGCAGTCCGGCCCTCAGGGACGAACTTACCCAGGCCGTGCGCCATCCAGCGGGGTCGGTGATGTACGCTCCGATGCGCCGCAGAGATCACGTCGCGGGGGTCATCGAGGTCGTGCGCGGCGTAGCCGAGCCGCCTTTCGTGCAGGAGCACCTGGCCATACTCGAAGCCATTGCCGGCGAGGCCGCCGTAGCGCTGGAGAACGTCAACCTCTACGAGCAATTGTCCGGCCGGGTCGAGATAGCCAACCGGAAGCTGCTGGCTGCCTATGCCGAACTCAGGCAGGAGCGCGACCGAGTCGCCGCCATGGTCTCCAACATGGCCGACGGGGTGCTGCTCACGGACTCGGCGCGGCGGATTCTCTTCATCAACCCCGCGGCGGCCGAGATGTTCGGCCTGGATCCGGCGGAGGTGGAGAACCGGCCTGCCTCCCAAGTGCTGCCCCACGAAGAGCTGCTGGAGCAGCTCGAGGACAGAGTCCCCGACGAGACGGCGCACATCCCCCGCATCCATTTGGAGCAGCCCCGGCGCTTGGTGCTGTCGCCGCGAACCGTGCGCCTGACCGACCAGGACGGCCGCCGCACCGGCGCCATCACGGTGCTCAGCGACATCACCCTCCTCGAAGAGCTGTCCCAGATGAAGACCGAGTTCGTCTCCTTGGTCTCTCACGAGCTACGCACCCCGCTCACCTCCATCATGGGCTTCGCGCAGACTCTGCGCGGCATGCCCGGGAAGCTCGATGAGGAAGAACGGGCCGAGTTCCTCGGCATTATCGAGCAGGAATCAAATCGCCTCCTCGTGATGATAAACGACCTGCTCGACATCTCAAGGATGGAGGCCGGCCGGACGCTTTCCGTGGACTACAAAGACGTCGATCTACGCGCGCTGGCGGAACATGTAGTCCGGTTCCAGCGCGTGACCACTACCTCGCACGGCTTCCTCTTCGAGTTCCCGCAAGATGGACTCACGGTAGAGGCCGATCGTGACAAAGTCGAGCAGATTCTAACCAACCTGGTGTCCAACGCCATCAAGTACTCCCCCAAAGGCGGCGACGTCGTGATCGGGGCGCATGCGGAGGGGGAGGAGGTCGTGGTTTACGTGCGCGACCAAGGGCTGGGGATGGGACCCGAAGAGATAGGCCGGCTCTTCCAGCGCTACCAGCGTGTGGATCGAGACGCCATCAAGGGCATTCGAGGCACGGGCCTGGGCCTCTACCTCGTGCGGGGCCTCGTGGAGGTGCATGGCGGCAGAGTCTGGGCGGAAAGTCAGCCCGGTGAGGGCTCCACCTTCTACTTCTCACTGCCGAAACACAGAGCCGAAGAAGAGATTGCCGTTTAGGCGCCGATGGTTTAGGATAGACCAATACTAGAGGGTGTGTGTCGGATGGGAGCGACGTAATGCGTCAGGCCGCAGTTGCTCTGATCTTCATGTTCGCACTGCTGATCATCTTCGCGGTGTACCTCTCTTACTCCCTCGCCATCGTCCAACGCGTTGCCATAGTGGACGCGGTGGAAGGCAACGCCCAGCTCCTGGTCCACGGCGAAGGCGATCCCAAGCCCGTCGAGGAGGGGCGGCTCGTCAGGACGGGAGACGTGTTGATCACCGGCCCCGATTCATCTGTGGAGTTGCGCTGGATGCGATGGGCCGGCGGTATGCGGATCACGGTGGGCGAGAACAGCCGCTTCAAGGTCATCAAGTCCATCGTCAATCGTTCCAAGGACGTGGAGGAGTCGAGGCTGCGGCTGGACGTAGGCCGCATTTGGGTGCGCCTGCGCCAGGCCCTCACCGGCCGTTCCAAGTTCGAGGTGGAGACCCCAACCATCGTCGCCGCCGTGCGCGGGACGATCTTCAGCGTGGAAGTGGCCGAAGACGGGTCGAGCCGCGTCGAGGTGTACGAGGGAACGGTGGCGGTGAGCGCAGAGGGCGGCGCTGCTGCGACCCTCACGAGCGGGTCGCAGGTGGGGCTCCAACCGGGGCAGGAGGAGACCGAGATCAGGCCGCTGACGCTGGACGAACTCGGCGACTGGGAGAGCCGAGACTCCATGCTCGGGCCCTTCCTCGCCATCGCTTCACCTTCCGATGGTTTAGCGACAAGCGACCCTTCAGTATTGGTTGCGGGACGCACCGAGCCGGGCGTCCAGGTCTTCGTCAACGGGCAGGAAGCCACCGTCTCCGAAGACGGCGAGTTCTCTCACTCGGTCCCGCTGAACGAAGAAGCCACTCCGCTGGCCGTGCTGGCCCGAGACGCCGAAGGCCGGGAAACCGTGGCCTCCCTCAAAGTCGTGCGGACCACTCTTAAAGGCTACCCCGAGTAAGTTCCCTCCTCACGCCAAGCGGCGGGCCGCGCCCGAAGAGCCGCCCGCGCACTTCCTCGCGTCTGGCTTCTCTCCACGCCCCGACCGTCCGAGAGTCCACCGACCTGCTCGCGCGATTCCCACAAGATAACGATATATTGCCTGGTGATTGACGGGTCCAAGGCGAATGACAAGGAACTGCATACCGTGATAGGCCCACCAGAGTGACCACTGCTGACAGACACGAGGAGCGCGGCGACGACACCGGCGGCCGTTGGCCCCTGCTGACGACCTATCTGCTCGCGCCGGCCCTGGTCGTTGGCCTGATGGTTTACTACCTGCTGCTATCGAAGCAAGTGGCAGGCGAGTGGGGATTCCCGCTTGACGACAGCTGGATTCACGTCCGGTTCGCGCAGAATCTAGCAGCCGGCTACGGCTTCTCCTTCAACCCTGGCGAGCCGACCAGCACCACCACGGCCCCCCTCTGGACCCTGCTCCTGGCGCTGGGCTACCGTGTCACCCACGAGTACCTCGTCACCTCGGCCGTGCTGAACGGCCTTCTCTGCGTGCTGGTCGTTATCGCCGCCGGGGCCCTTGCTCGCACCATCATCCCTGATCGCCGCTTCGGGGCGGCCGTCTCGCTGGTTGTGGCGGCGACGGTTCCGCTCCCCTGGTTTGCCCTCTCCGGCATGGAGCCCCCGCTCTACATCTGGCTCTCTCTCCTCGGCCTCCTTGCCCACGTGCACTTCCGTCGAGCGCGGGGCCTGCGAGCCGTGACCCCCACCGTCATCTTTGCTTTGGCCGCGCTGTCGAGACCAGAGTGTCTCGTGCTGTTCCCGCTGGCGATGCTCGACCGTCTCCTGTTTGCGGGGCGCGCCGAAGGGGGCGATGGACTAGTCGGCTGGCTGAGGCAGCTCGCCCTCCACACCCCCATCTTCCTGGCCGTTATCGCCCCCGTCTTCCTATACAACTACAGCGTTATGGATCGGCCTCTCCCCAGCTCCTACTACGTAAAGGCGCAGAAGGATGGAATCATGTGGGCGCTGGTTACCCGGGATGCGGAGGCCCTCTCCCGGTCGCTCACGGTCGACCCTTTGCGAGAGCTGTCCGCTCTGCTGCGCCTGTGGGCGCGCAACAACTTCGTGCTAGTCCTGCCGTTTTTCATCGGCCTTGCCGGACTCGTCCACCAAGTGGCGACGAGGGTCTCTAAGCACAAGTCTGTGCTGATATTGCTCGCGCTCTTCGGGCAGCCTGTGGCCTGGGCGGTTTCCGCCGGCTTCGAGCCCGGCCCCGCGTTCCAGAGCCAGCGCTACGTGGCGAACCTGGGCCCGCTCTATCTAATCCTCGGAATGGCTGGTGGCTGGTGGCTTCTCGAGGCCCTGCGCAAAGGAAGCCTGCAGCGAATTCCGCGCGGGGCGCTGATGGGTGCAGCCCTGCTGCTTGTTCTCGTGACTTCACTCACCAGGCAGCCGGCCCAGGCTATGATGTACGCGCGTAACGTCAGGGACATCACGCAAATGCACGTGCGTGTCGGACGATGGGTGAGAGACCATATCCCGCGTGAAGCCTATCTTGCCTTGAACGACATAGGCGCCATCACCATGATATCTGGCTGCCGGGTCTTCGACATGCAGGGCCTGGCCACGCCGGAGGTGCTCGACTGCATCGACATCGAGCACGTCAGGGCGGGCACCAGTGAAGACTGCCAGCGGGAGCTGATGAGAGCGGAGCAGCCGGACTACATGATCTCAGTCTGCTGGCCGCGGGAGCATGATTTTCTCATGCTCCACTCAGACCTGTTCGAGCCGGTCTTCCACGTCGAACTTAGCGACAACATCACAGCCGCCGCGCCGATGATGGTTGTCTACCAAACCGACTGGTGTCGGCACCCCCCGGACCTGACGGCCGCAGATGATCCCGGACCTTGACCCCCTTGGCGGGGCGGGGCCACGAGGCTTCGAGTCGGTCGCATGAGCGGAAGGGAAGACGGGCATATGAAGCCAGGAAAGCTCCCCCATGATCTCTTAGCCAAGATGCTGGGAAGGCTCCCGGCCGGCGATGCGCGCGTCGTCGTCGGGCCCGGGATAGGGGAGGACGCTGCCGTAATTGAGTTCGGCGATCGCCTCCTCGTCGCCAAGACCGACCCCATCACCTTCGCCACCGACCTCATAGGGTGGTACGCCGTGCACGTCAATGCCAACGACATCGCTGCCATGGGCGCCGAACCGCGCTGGTTCATGGCCTCGCTCCTACTTCCGGAAACCGCCTCCGAGGCCGACGTCACCTCCATCTTCACTCAGATAACCGAGGCCTGCACAGAGATCGGCGCAACCACAGTGGGCGGCCACACCGAGATCACCATCGGCCTCGAGCGCCCCATCCTCGTCGGATGCATGTTGGGCGAAGTCGCTCGCCAGAGCCTCATCACCAGCGCGGGCGCCCGTCCCAGCGACGTTGTCATACTGACGCGAGGCCTCGCCATAGAAGGCACCGCGCTGCTAGCGCGCGAACTCCGCCCAAGGCTGCTCTCGAAGGGCCTGAGCGACGCGGCCGTGGACCAGGCGCGCGATCTGCTCTTCAGTCCCGGCCTCAGCGTGCTCGCCGCCTCCCGTGCAGCCATGGGCGCAGGTGGCGTAACCGCCATGCACGACCCCACCGAGGGCGGCCTCGCCACAGGCCTGCGGGAGATCGCCATCGCCTCGAAGGTCGGTCTCGATATCGACGCCGACGCCATCCCCGTGCTCCCACTCACCCAGCAGGTGTGCGCCGCCCTCTCGCTCGACCCGCTCGGCCTAATCGCCTCCGGATCGCTTCTCGTAACGGCCCATTCCGAGGCCGGCGACGACATCGTGGAGGCCGTGCACAGCAGTGGCGATCGAGCCGCCATCATCGGGCGCGTACTTCCGGAGGGTGAGGGTCTCTCGCTCGTGGCCGGAGGCGAGAGGAAGCCGCTGCCCCAGTTCCCGCGGGACGAGATCGCTCGCCTCTTCGAGCAACAGTCCGCCCGCCGCGGCTGACAAAAACGAAGCAGGGCGGGCCCATCGGGCCCGCCCTGCGGTCTAGCTTCTCGATTACCGCCTGCGCGTTCCGGCCTAGTCGCCCTCCGTCTCCGAGGAGCCGTCGGCCGGCGCCTGCAGGCTGCGAGGCACTTCCGGCAGGGCGCTCTTGATCTCTTCCGTCAGCCGCGCGGAGTCCGCTGGGCTACGTACCACATGCGGCGTCAGGAAGACCAGGAGTTCCGACTTCTCCCGGGCCACCGACGACGAGCGGAAGAGAGGCCCGATCAGGGGAAGGTCGCCGAGCAGCGGCACCCGTGACGAGGTGCGTCGAACACCGTCACGCATCAGGCCGCCAAGCACCACGGTGTGGCTGTCGGGACAGCTCAATGTCGCTCTCGCCTCCCGTGTCTCCTTGCTCGGGAAGTCCTGGTCGCCCACTGTCACCGATGCTCCCACCTCGTCGGCATTCACCTGAATCTCCATGCGGACGATGTCGCCTTGGGTGACTCTTGGGGTGACCAGCAGCACGATGCCCACCGGCTCGTAGCGGATGCTGGTGCTAATGACTCCGGCCGCCGTAGTGCTTGTGAGCTGGCCCGTGGGGAACGGCCGCGAGCTGGAGACGGTGATCTTTGCCTCCTGGTTATTGGACGTGAAAACGCCCGGAGCCGACAGAATGCGCACATTGCTGTCGGTGGTTAGAGCCGTTACCACGCCCTCGAACTCATCAGACGTCAGGTGGCCAAACAGCCCCGGTGTCGTGGCGATCGGGTTTCCTCCGTCGTCCAGTCCACCAAGTCCGAAGTTGGTGGTGAACTCGCCTACGACCTGCGCTCCCCCGTATGGGGCGAGGTTCTGCAGCCAGTTCCACTGAAAGCCCAGGCTCGTATCGCTGGTCAACGACACTTCTGCGATAATCACCTGGATGTACACCTGCGGCGGCAAGACATCGAGCTCCGTCAGCAGTTGCTGGATCATCTCGATCTGCTCGGGCGGCCCCGAGAAGATCAGCGTGTTGGTGTTGTCGTCCGCTGCTATCGTGGCCTCCCCCACTCCGCTCACCGTCATCTCGACGGCCCCCGGCGCAACGGTGGCCGGAGCCTGCGGAACCGCAACTCCCGGCTGTGGTCGTGCCGGAGGGGCGCTGGGGCGTCCACCCGCTGGGGCCTGGGCCAGCGTCAACGGGTCGGAGTCCGTTCCCGTCTCACCTATGGATGCCACCGGCTCGACGGCCAGCCCGGCGGCCTGCGCGAGGCTCGGGGATAGCGGCGAGTTCGCCCGCGGGAGGCTCGAAGTGCGCTGAGGAGACGTTGCCGTTCGGGTGCTCCTTGAGGACTGAGCCCGCGTCGTGCTGGCCGCTCCTGCCCCCGTCCCAGTGCTGACTTCGGCCCCCACGAGCGGCGCGATGAGCTGGGCCAGATCGCTCGCCATCAAGTTCTGCACCGGATACACGAAGTAGGAGTCGCGAAGACTAATCGGCCGGTCCAGGTTCTCAATTAGCTCTTCGATCTGAGCCAAGTGGACCGGCGTGGCGAGCACGATGAGCGAATTCGTGCGCGTGTCCGGGTAGCAGAACTCCGGGCCGACTCCGCTCGTGGTGGCCGCGGCCGCGCGTGGCGCCGGCCGGGGAGCCGGACCGCGGGCGGGCACGACGCGTCGTTCCCAGGCGGGCCGGGCTCCACCCGCCCCGCCCGCCGACCCGCGGCTCAGCACGATAGCGTCGAGCACTTGCGCCATTTCCGTAGCATCGTAGTACTGGAGCTGATAGACCTGGAGACCGGCAGCCAGCTGCGTCTCAATATCGTCGATGAAAATAAGCACACGTTGAATGTTGACCGAGCTGTCGGTTATTATCAGGCTGTTGGTTGCCGTCGGTATGATGCTGGCGCTATCGGAGACCAGTCCCTCGATCTGCGCGGCTACCTCCCCCGCGGATAGGTTGAGGAGGGGGATCACCTGAGTGATGACATCGTCGCTCGCCTCGACGTCTCCTGGGAAACTCCCGAATCGGAGAGGCAGTCCCGACTGGGCGGCTTGCTCGATCGGCAGCACCTCGTAGATGCCCGTCGCGGACTGCACCATAGTGAACCCCCGCATTTTCAGCGCAGAGTTCAGTATCTGGAACGCCTGCTCCAAAGGCACCGGCTCGGGCGCAATCACCGTGATCAGCCCGGTGACCTCCTCCGGCCTCACGATGGTAACGCCGGCCTCACGACTCAACAGGCGCAGCAGAAAATCGATGTG
>CAZWRO010000021.1:10838-14024 GCA_964635365.1 uncultured bacterium
CAGCGCCGCGATCAGCCCTCGCCAGGCCACTGCTCTTCGTCGGCCCCTGGCCGTCATACTCACCTGTCTCTGTCCGGCCGGCCCTGCTAGCTTGCTCCTCATCTCAACCATCCTCATTCATCTGGAATCCATATCGGCGAATCAGTGCTTGTCGACTAGGCCTCTCAGTTGGAGGCCGCGCTAGGCCTCTCACTCAGAGGCCGCGCCTCTCACCCGTGGCGTCGGACGCGGCCGCTGGGGACGCGTCACCTGCCCCGGACTAGGTCGCGCGCTGGCCGCAGGCGCGTTCCGATCCAGCGGAACTATCGAGAAGTCCGTCACCCTGCCCAGCGTCACCGCGGCGTTCCCTCGGCCGATGCGAAGCTCATCGCTCGTTATCTCTGTCACGGTTGTGCCCAGAAAGCTATCGCCGACCGCAAGATATTCGCAACGCGGCATCACTGGGTTCTCCATATTCTGAACGATCCCAACCGCGTGCCCATCTATGACCACATGCCCGGCGTAAGACCAACCACTGGCATCCGGCGGCCGTGGTCGAGGCGGCCGGGTCGAGGCCCCGGAGTTGGTGCTGGTGGGCAGGGGCGGCGGGGGCGGCAGAGGTTCTGTCCGCGCCGTAGCGCTTCGCGAGCTGCGCGGCGCGAAGAGGTTGATTCTCGCTACTTCCTCATATCGACTGAAGTCCACGTCTCCAATCGCCGTTGGTGCGGCCGCCGTTTCGACCGCAACTTCCGGCCGCTCCGCGCTCACTTGCGGCGGCGTGTCGCGCTCGCTTCGGCCCGGGGCTCCTCTCCCGCGCAGCGCGTATAGGAGGAAAACCAGCGACGCGCACAGCCCGAAGGCCAGTGCCAAGTGCCTCGCATTAAGCTTCTGCATCGGACTCCTCAGACGCCCTCACCACGTAAGCCGCGACGGTGATGATGAGCTGCAGCTCATTAGCGCCCCTGCGAGGAGGGCTGATCCTGATCTCCTCCACCCAGAGGCGATGCCCCGGCTGCTCCAACTCGTAGAGCAGGCGGATCATGTGCGCGTAGTCAGTCTCCACGTTGAACGTCGTCACATGCTTGAGACAGCCGGCCACCGGCTCCGGGTCTTCCGGCCGCACGCTCGTCAGGCGAATCCCGAGGTCGGAGGTCAGCTCGTCCAGCTCCCGTGCCACCTCCGCCGTGGGCTTCGTCAGGCCCCTCAGCTCCGCCCCAAGCGAGGCCGACTCCTCGCGCATCGCGGGCAGACTCTCATACATCCGCGAGGCCTCGGCGATCCTGTCCCTCAGCTCTTGGATATCCGTCGCCAGCTTCCCGGCGCGGTCCATCATCGGCAGCGCCACGGCGAACACCAGCACGAAGCCGACCAGAACGGCCGCCGCCACGACGATCAGCAACCTCTCCCTGCGTGGCCCCTGCATCATTCGCCACCTTCCCAAGGTGCTTCCAGCCCCGCCGTCCGCATCCGCGCCTGTGGCTGCGACCACAGGTGAACCTTCATCGTGAACGTCATCGGATCGTTGGAAGCACTTGCCGCGCTCGGCCGCGTAGCCTGCAACAGACCCACCCGCGTCACCAAGGGCGAAAGCGCCAGCGCTCCCTGCAGCTCCGATATCTCCACCGTTGTCGGCGCCGTTCCGCGGATCTCAACCGGCTCGTTGCTCCGTAGCGTCACGTGCGTCAGAACCACCTCGTCGGGCGCGTAGAAGGCCATCGTTCGCAGCAGCTCCAGGGCCAGATGTCGACGAGCTTCCTGCGGGTCCAGCATCTGCAGTTGGGTGCGCAGCCGGCCCAGCTCATCGGCCACCTCTTGCACCTCCGCCTCCTGTTGCTCCGCGATCTGCAGTCGCTCTTCAAGTCCCGCCACCGTGGCCTCGCGACGCGCCAGGCCCGCCGCGGCCAGAAGATACCCACCGACGGCGACCACGGCGACCAAAGCCGCCGCCGCGAACCCGAGGCGATGCAGTCGCTGCGCGCGTCGCGCCTGTAGCACCTCCGCCGGGACCAACGAGACCTTCCATCTGCTCTTGCCAATTGCCCGC
Source organism: uncultured bacterium (assembly GCA_964635365.1). Lineage (GTDB taxonomy): Bacteria > Armatimonadota > Hebobacteria > Hebobacterales > Hebobacteraceae > CAZWRO01. The sequence goes on from CAZWRO010000021.1 coordinate 12,862, forward strand.
AGCCCCTGCGCAATGGCGACGAGGCAGCGATCAGCCGCTCCCGTGTCTTCCCCCCGAAGCTGCGCGCCGGGGAAGAGGTCGGCCGCGGAAAGCAGAACGGGTTCAACTCCGAACTCCGAGCGAAGGGCCCCTCGCAGTCCGGGTACGGCCGCCCCCGCCCCGCCTACGAGGATTCTGGATACGGCCGCCGGCCCGAACGTGAGCGCCGAGCGCTTAATCTCACCGAAGAGATTCTCCAGCCAGGCTGACATGCGTTCCGGACGGGGCTCCCGGTCGAGGAGGCGGAAGCCCTCGGTTCGCTTCAACCGCTCGGCCTCCGGCGCGTCGACGCCCAGGTCATCCCTCACAGCCAGCGTAAGCTGATCCCCTCCAAACGCTACCGACCGCGTCAAGCGGAGGCGCCTTCCCTCCGACACATTGATGGCCGCCGCTCGCCCCCCAATCTCGATCCCTACCGTGAAGCCCGGCTGGCCCTCATCCTGCATCGCCACCACATCGTGAAGCGCCAGCGCATCGACGGTCAGCGCCGCCAGACGCATCCGGAGAGCCTCCGCAAGCTCCAAGTAGCGTCGCACCAAGTCATTCTGGGCCGCCACCACAAGCACGTCGGTCAGTCCCGGATCCTCCTTGGAAGGTCCCAGAGGCTGGAAATCCAGCACCACCTGATCCAGGCTGAACGGGATGTGATCGGCCAGATCGTATTCGATGACACGACGCAACTCCGAGTGTTGGACCGGTGGGAATGCGCTGATGCGAGCCGTGATATGCCGGCGCGGGACAGCGATCACCGCACTGCGGGCTCGAATGCCGGCCTCCTCCATCGCCTCGCGGATGACCACCACCAAAGGCGTCGGGTCGCCGCCAAGCTCCCAGCGAAAGCCCGGCGGCAGTTGTTGCTCGGCACAACGGATCTCGCGAACGCGGCCTCGCCCGCCGATGAGCTGAGCTACCTTCACCGAGTGCACGCCGATATCGATGCTTACAGGTGTGTCACGCAGGAGCAATTACCTACCTCCTCGCGATCGCAAGTGATTCGTCATTATCCGGCGGCGGCAGCGGCCAGTCCTCTTCCCTTTGCTGCAAAACTAACACCCCGTGGCTGTCCCGTAGCACCAGCGCGCGCAGCGTCCGGAACTCGCGTCCCGTCGCGGCTACGCCCATCG
>CAZWRO010000021.1:14124-16019 GCA_964635365.1 uncultured bacterium
GGCGAGACTGCGTGCACCGTCGCCAGATCGGAGAGTCCGCGTCGGTCGTGGTCCGAGAAGAAGACTCCCGGCGTCACACCTCTGACCAGCAGCAGCTCGCCGACCGTCTGGAAAGGCCCATTCCGCGGGGAGTATGGATGCGGGAGCGACTCGTAGTAGTCCCACTCTGCCCCCTCCGGCGAGGCGCTGTCTTCCTCGTCCCGCCAGTCCATGATGGACCAGGCAATCGCAGGATCTTGCGTTAGCTCCAGCAGAGCCGGGAACTCCGCGGTGTTGATGTCGACGCGGCCGCAAGCGTCGTAGACACGCACGCGATAGAACCCGTCGCCCGCCTCGTGAGGAAGATCGAGCGGATCGTCGCTCCCAGGCCCCCAAGAGTCCAGCAGCGTGTCCACCGTGGGGTCATCATAGAAGAGGACCGCCCGCGCCTGATCGATTCCCGCCTGCGCCAGAAACAGCGCCTGCATGCGATTGAGGCTGGAGCGAGAGGCCAGCAATTCCACCCGCACCGCCGTGGTAATTGCCACCGCCAGCACCGTGAGCAGCGCCGTGGCGAATATCGCCAGAATCAGCAAAACGCCTCGGTCGCCCGATGCCGGTCTAGCGCGTCGCGATAGGGACAATGGTCTGATAGGCATGATCGTGTTCACGTTCATCCCGCAGCGTAAGCTCAATCGCAACCGCCCGTGGCAGTCGCGTATCCTCCAGATTCGTCTCCCAGCTCTCGGTCCACTCCTCGCCGTCCAGGTACTGGAAGCTAAGAGCAACCACGGTCGTCGACACCAGCTCCGTACTCGTCGGCTCCAGCCCCAACTCCTCGGGCAGGTCCGGATCGGCGCCTGGAACAACATACGCAATGCGGTAGAGCCCGGCCGGCTCATCGCCCTCTACCGCACGCTCCTCATAGCGCACGCCCACATAATCCGATAGCGGCGGACGCGCTGCCTGATCCCACTCGCCTCGCACCTCCTCCGGCAGCAGCGCGAGCCGCGAAGGAGCGCTGCTCTCCGTGCACAACTCCAGCGTGTCGATCGACGTCCCAGTCTCCTCCGCCGGCGTTCCCCAGAAGTAACCGGCGTCTCTCGCCAGCCCGACGTGCGCCCCCCGGATGTCCCGAGACAGCATCTGCATCACCGCGCGCGCCTCTTGGCTGAGCTCCGCGGCCTCCAAGGAACTCCGCCAGACCTTCAGGCAGGTGGAGATACTCACCGCAATCCCCGTGGCCACCAGCGCCACGAAGGTCATCGCGATGGTAAGCTCCAGCAGAGTGAATCCCCGCTGGCCTCGCTCCCCCTCAGAATATCGCCGTGGACAACCGAACCTCACGGGTCCTCCCTGCCTCCGGTGCATATATCACAACGTCGACCCACACCACGTTCAGCTCGTCCGGATCGTGGATCGTAAGCTGCCAGTAGTGCTCGACGTAGTCGGGCCCGAAGTCGCCTGTCGTCGTTCCGCTCGTAAGCTCCTCCCGGTCGAGCAGGCGGATTTCGGCCAGCTTCTCCTGCGCCAGCAGGGCCAGCGAGGTGTCGTTTCTAGAGGCGCTGGTCACTCGGCTCGCCATCGAGAACGCGGTCAGCGCGGCCAACAGCCCCAGCGACAGCACGACTATGGCCACCATCACCTCGACCAAGGTGAACCCACATGTTGGAGCGCGCCTAAGCACGAAGTCTTACCCTCCCGGTGGCCGCCGCCAAATCGATCACCACCTCCCGGTCGGCCGAGTCCATCAGCACCAGAGTAGCTCCGTCGGTGCGCCCGTCCGGAAAGAAGTAGATCTCACTGCGCTCCGATTCACTCGCCTCCTGGCCGGCGACCTCCATCCCGATGATTACCAAGTGGTCCGGCAGTCGCAGGCGCTCCCTTCCCATCAGCGGCAGAGCCTCGAACTCCGA
>CAZWRO010000021.1:16119-18314 GCA_964635365.1 uncultured bacterium
CCCGGGCGGCCGTCGGCCCCGTAGGAGATAATGTCGTATCCGTCCGGGTTCATCTGCCCCGGGTGGTGATAGACATACTCATTCCCCCACGAGTCGAGCGCCACGGGCCTGTCGATATAGGGACCATTCCAGTTCTGTGGCACCGGAGGGCTCGACGGCTTGTGGCGCAGCGCGTCCAGGCCCTGCTGGGTACTCGGCGCGCTGCCGTTGTCGGCCGCATACAGATCCAAGGCCGTCTTCAGGACGGTGATGTCCTGTAGCGCGCGCGTCCGGCGGGCCATCTTCACGCGGTTGGTGACCGTCACCGTCAGCGCTCCCGCCAGGACGGTGATAATCATCATCACTACCACCAACTCCACCAGAGTGAAACCCCTACATCGGGCCTTGCAGTCGTGCCAGCGTTTCATGTCCCCTCTCGCTCCCTTCGCCTAACGACCAATGGTCGCGTTGATCTGAAAGATGGGCAGCAATACCGCGAGCACTATGAACCCCACGATCACACCCATCACGATAATCACGATCGGTTCGAGCAACGTAGTGAGTCGCCCCAGAGTGCTATCGACCTCGAAATCGAGGCTGTCGGCCACCCGCGTCAGCATCTCTGGCAGCTTCCCCGTCTCCTCTCCCACCGCCGTCATGTGGATCAGTAGCGGCGGGAAGACCCCGGCGTTCCCCAGCGCATCAGCCACCCTGGTGCCCTGGCGCACCTCCTCCCGCACGGCCTCAGCCGCGCGGGTCAACGGGCGATTACCGATCGCATTTCCGCTGATCTCCAGCGCCTCCAGAATGGGCACCCCTCCCGACATCATCGTCCCGAAGGTCCGCGCCAGCCTCGACACCGCCATCTTGTGCCACACCGTGCCCAGCAGCGGCGCCCGCAGCAGAAGCAGGTCCAGCGCCTCCCGGCCCGCCTCCGTACGCCCATACCAACGCAGCCCCAGCACCAGGGCTACCACGAAGAGCGCCGCTATCCACCATGTCTTGCCGACCACTCCGGCCACCAGGAGCAAGAGCTGGGTGATCAACGGCAGCGTCTGCTCCAACTCGGAAAACAGCGAAGACAGCTTCGGGAACAGGAAGCCGACCACAAAGGAGACTGCGCCTATTGCCACCATGATCAGGACGGCCGGGTAGAGCAGCGCCGAGACTACCTGCGAGCGTCTGTGCAGCGACTTCTCCAAGAACTCAGCCAGTCGCAGCAACACCGCATCGAGGTGGCCGCTCGTCTCTCCCGCCCGCACCATATTGACGTACAGGTCACCGAAATGACGCGGGTGTCGCCGCAGCGCCTCCGACAGCGGCTGGCCCTCCTGGATATCGTCTCGTAGGCCCTCCACCAGCTCCTGGAGCGCCTGCCGGTCGGCCTGCTCCGCCAACACCGAGAGGCTGCGGAACATTGGCAGCCGCGCCGCCGTCATGTCCGCGAGCTGGCGCGTCATGATCACGATGTCGGTGCTCGAGAGGTGGCCCCTCCTCTTCTGACCTGCCGGCCGGCCGAGCGTGAGCTGGGCCGTCTCCCCGATTTCCGACGGGAAGTAGCCCATGTCGCGGATGCGGCGCTTGACCTCCTCCGGGTTTTCGGCGGCAATCTCCCCGGACACGGTCTTGCCCGACCGATCCAACGCACTGTAGCGAAAACGCGGCATGCTAGATCTCGTCTCGCTGGCAGACTCGCACCAGCTCCTCTATCGTTGTAAGCCCTTCCAGCACCTTCTGGCGGCCGCTGGATAGAAGCGTCGTCATCCCCTTCGCCATCGCCCGCTGCCTGATCTCGCTGGAGGAGACCTTGTCCAGCACTTGTCGTCGCACCTCATCGTCCACGGGCAGTAGCTCGAAGACGCCGGTCCGTCCCAGATACCCTCGGTGGCAAATATCGCACTCTCCAGCCCGATTCAGCGTCACCGTGGAGGCCTTCTCGGGTGGCATATCGAGCTCGCGCAGGTCCTCGGCCGTCGGCGCGAACTGCTCCTTGCAGGTGGGGCATAGCGTCCGCACGAGGCGCTGCGCCAGCACCCCTATCAGCGAAGAGGCCACGAGATACGGCTCGATTCCCATGTCCAGCAGCCGCGTAATTGCGCCCGCCGCATCATTCGTGTGGACAGTGCTGAAGACCAGGTGGCCCGTCAGCGCCGCGTGAATCGCGATGTCCGCCGTCTCCCGGTCTCGAATCTCACCCACCATGATGATGTCCGGGT
>CAZWRO010000022.1:0-1609 GCA_964635365.1 uncultured bacterium
GCGGCTCGGCGCGCCGACCGCAGATCCGCCCACCGGCGTGAGTACCTGAGAGGGTCGGGCACCAGGCCGGAGCAGATCCGGTCTGCTTTGCTCGCCGAACCGCCCGCCTCCCGCTCTCGCTGGTTGAGCAGCCAGAGCAGCTCGAAGTCCTGCAGCCCCTCTCTCATCTGCTCCCATCTTAGCGAGTCGAGCGGACCGTCCGCCCCCGGGTAGACGATCCAGCAATCGCCGGGCGGCAGGTCGTCACGAATCCGGTCGTTGTGGAACGGGTCATCGGTCCAGTAGTTCAGGCCCCAGTGCAGGTAGCCGGGCAACTGGTAGCGCCAGTTGAGCCAATGCAGGAGGCGCGTCTTCAGGAGGCTGAAGTCGAGGAAGCGATTCGGGTAGCGGCCCACAGGATACATGCAGGTATAGAACCACAGCTCGAAATCCCCCTCCTCCTTCAGCGCGAGATAGTGGTCGCGGTGCTCGTCCAGGTGATCCAGATTCGGCACCCAGACATCCAGCAGGCCGCGGGCGTCCATGAGGCTCATCGCCTCCAGGAAGCGCACCCCCGGCGCCCATTCGTGCGCCAGTCGGGACTTCTTGCGGTAGTCTTCCTCCGTATGCGCGGCCGGCTCGTCCACCACGTGGAGCAGGAACCGGTCGAACCAGCCCTGGTCGCGCACGTGGCCGACCAAGTTCTTGACCAGAGCCTCCACTACCTGCTCCGGAGGCAGCTGCACCTCCGCGCCATCCCGTCGATTGACCTTGAACTCCCGCCACTCGAACCAGGGCGTCTCCCATTTTCCCTCGCCGCGCCGGCCCAGGTGCCCGCCCTCGATCAGGTCGGCGCAGCCGGCGGCGGAGAAGATGCCCACCCATCGGTCGAAGTCAGAGTAATCGAAGCTCAGCTTTCCATCTGATTCCTGAGAGATGTGGATCAGCTCATTCGGGCAGAGCATCACGTTCTGGCGGTGGGCACCCATGTTGCGCGCGTAGGTCTCGACGACTTCCCAGAAGCGCGGCGTGTACATCTGGGTGGCGTAGAACTTCGCGAAGTTCTCCATGCTCACCCAATTCGTCACCCACAGGTGGCGCTCCGCAGGCAAAGTCACCGGCAACACGGTCAGTTCGAGCGGCAGCTCGGCCAACTCGGTGCCGGCGCTCACCTCCACCGTTCCCCGCCAACGCCCCGCCGGCGCCTCAGGAGGCACGGAGATCGTGAGCCAGATCGGCTGCGTCGAGTCGGCCTCTACCTTCACGACCTCCTCCGCCAGCAGCGGGTCCGGCACCAGACAGGGAGCGGTGCAGTCCAGCTCCTCTTCGGGAGTGTTTGGAGTGTTCGCCTTGATCGGCAGGTAGCCCACGAAGCGAGCGGAGACCTCCACTCCCGCGGCGCCCGTGTCCTCGTGCTTCAACGGAGACACCGAAACTCGCAGCTCGCGCAGCGGCTGCGTCGCGCGGACGGCGACCTGCGCCGACGCGAACTCATTGCGGCAGGCCTCCACCACTATCGAGTCGCTGCCACTGGGCGGCTGCGCCTCTCTCCACACCTTCTCCAGTGAGTCCACGGCCCAGGCGGCAAACGTGCTGGTTGTTCTGGCCATTCTCAGTACCTTATCAAGAC
>CAZWRO010000022.1:1709-4076 GCA_964635365.1 uncultured bacterium
TCGTCGAGCGCCTCCCTCACTTCTTGAGCGCGGTCCTCGCTGACCACGAGCAGCGCGTCCTCGGTGTCCACAATCACGTAGCCCTCCACCCCGACCGTAACCACCAGCCTTCCCGAATCGGACATCACGTAGCAGTTCTCGCTGTTGACGGCGACATGATTCCCCGTTCCCCTGACGAAAGAGCCGCGCCGACGGGCGATCTCCTTGACCGAGCGCCAAGTGCCGACATCGCTCCACTCCAGCGCCGTGGGCACCACCGCCATCTTCTCTTCCTGTTCGGCAATACCGTAGTCCATGGAGATGGCGGGCAGATTCCGGTAGACCTCCTCCAGCACTTCCGCGGTCAGCTCGTCGGGCTCGCCCAACGTGCGCATCCCCTCGGCGATTTCGGGCACGTGCAACTCGCAGCTACTCCGGAACACATCGGCTCGGAACACGAACTGCCCCATGTTCCAGTAGTACCCGCCATGGGCCAGGTAACGTTCCGCCGTGCTCTCGTCGGGCTTCTCCGTGAAGCGCTCCACTTCGTAGGCCCCGCTCGACGGCCGCGGTAGCCGCTTCCCCCGCTGAATGTAGCCATATCCCGTATCCGGGTGTGACGGCATCACCCCCAGCGTGACGACAAAACCCTCCTCCGCCGCCTCCAGCGCGGTGGCGACGTAATCGCGGTAGGCGAAGGCATCTCCGATGTGGCTGTCCGCAGGGGTGGCGAGCACCATCGCCTCCGGATCGTCGCGCGCGATACGCGCCACCGCCAGCGCCACCGCCGGGGCGCTGTTGCGCCCCACCGGCTCGCCCAGAATGTTCTCCGGGGGCACCTCCGGGAGCTGCTTCTGCGCCAGCGACACGAACTCCGCGTTGGTCACCACCCACACCTGCTCCGGCTTCGTGAGCGGTTTTACGCGAGCGTAAGTGTCCTCCAGCATCGTCCGCTCGGAGAGCAAGGACTGGAACTGCTTGGGTCGGCTGCGCCTGGAGAAGGGCCACAATCGCGTCCCCACCCCGCCCGCCATGATCACCACGTGAAGGTTGCGGGTTTCTGACACCGCGCTATCCCCCTTCCGTCATCTGTGTGACGAGCCGTTCTCCATCCTCCAGCAGCGCGCTCACGTCCTTGCTGCTGCGCGCCTCCGCATACACCCTTATCAAGGGCTCCGTCCCCGACAGCCGCATCAATATCCAACTCCCATCGACCAGAACGTACTTCGCCCCATCCAGCCGGTTCACGCTATCCACCGCCCTCCCCGCCAGCGACTCCGGCTCCAGCAATGGAAGCCGCTCCGCGACGACCTCTCGCTGCTGCGGCGTGAGCCGGATGTCCTTTCGGTCGAAGAAAGGCTCCCCGCCCACCTGCGCGAAAACGTCGGACATGATCTCGCGCACGGGCTTCCCCTCGCAGGCCAGGGCCTCGCAGGCCGTCAACGCCGCCAGCGTACCGTCTCGGTCGGGGATATGCCCGCGGATCCCATACCCGCCGCTCTCCTCCACCGCCAGCACGATGTCGGTGGACTTCACCATCTCCGGCGCGATATTCTTGAAGCCCACCGATGTCTCCGTCACCGTACACCCATAGTGCTCGCACAATCGATCCACACCGAAGGTCACATTGAGGGCGCGCACCACCCGGCCTCGCCAACCTCGGTTCTTCAGCAGATGATAGAGGATGAATATGATGGCCCGCTGGACGTCCACGTACTCTCCATGCGCCATCACTCCGAGGCGATCCGCGTCCCCGTCCGTCGCCATCCCGATGGCCACCGCCGGGTCCGCCGTCAGCGGGATGCTCATCCCGAGATTGGGCCCGATCGGTTCCGGATGCAGTCCGCCGAAAGTGGGATCTGGGTTCCCCCGCACCACCCGCACCTCCGCGCACCCCACGCGGCGAAACGCCTCCTCGAAGTAGCCGATTCCCGCCCCGTGCATCAGGTCCGCCACCACCGTGAGCTTCGCCCGCGCAATCGCCTCTGCATCCACCATCCCGAGCAGCCGGTCGAGGTAAGCGTCCCGCACGTCAAAGCGCTCGTGCTTGCGCTCCGGCGCCCACTCCTCCGGCGGGGAGCGGAGTATCTCGTTCGCTTCCGCCTCGATCTCCTTCGCTTGCTGCTCCAGCACCGACGCGCCCTCGGGTCCCTTCACCTTCACCCCGTTCCACTCCTCCGGGTTGTGGCTGGCCGTTAACACCACCGCCCCCGCAAGCTTGCTTTGAACGACGTGAAACCCCGTCGCCGGCGTGGGCAGAGATCCCACGCAGAGCTGCGCTTCCACCCCGCACCCGGCCAGCTCGTCGGCCACCGCAGCCGCGAACCTATCCCCGAGGAAGCGCGTGTCGTGGCCCACAGCCACCGGCGCCTGATATGGCTGTCGCTT
>CAZWRO010000022.1:4176-18159 GCA_964635365.1 uncultured bacterium
CGCCGGCTGCTCGGCTCCCGCGAGCTTCGGCTCCCGAGTCATAACTTCTTTCGCCGGGCGGCCCAGCGCATCTCCCTCCTCCAGCATCGTCCGCCGGATGTCACCATCGGTGATGATCCCCAACAGACGATCCTCCGCATCTACCACGGCCGCCACGCCGGAGCGAGCGGCGGTGATCGCAAATAGCACTTCTTTCAGCGACGAACCCGGTGCGACGGTCGCCAGTTCTTCGCCCTTGCGCATGAAATCCGCGGCCTGCTTCCCCGTTTTCCGTCCCAGGTTTCCGGCCGGGTGCAGCAACGCGAAGTCCTCCCGCGTGAACTGCCGCGCCGTCATCACCGCCGCCGCCAGCGCGTCCCCCATCACCATCTGCGCCGTCGTGGAGGCCGTCGGCGCCAGGCCCAAAGGACACGCTTCCCGCTCCACCGACACGTTGATCGTCACTTCCGCCTGGTCCGCCAGCGGACTGTGCAGCCGGCCCGTGAAGGCGACCATCGGCACGTCGATCCGCTTCATGGCCTGGATGATGGCCGTCACCTCGTCTGTCCAGCCGCTCTGGGACAACACGATCAACACATCCCCCGCCGCCACCATGCCCAGGTCGCCGTGCAAGCCCTCGGCCGGGTGAAGGAAAAGCGAAGGAGTTCCCGTGCTCGCCAGCGTGGCCGCCAGCTTGCGCCCCACCGCCCCCGACTTCCCCATGCCGGTCACCACCACGCGGCCCCGGCATTCGAGTATCAGCTCCACGGCACGGGCGAACTGCTCATCGATACGGCCCGCCAGCGCGCTTACCGCCTCCGCTTCGATGCTCACGGCATCTCTCGCCTTCGCCAAGGCCTCCGAGAGATCACGCGGTGTTTTGCTCATAGGTGAACTCGCTCCGCTCCGCGATTGCCCCACCACAAGGGTCCTTCGCTCGTCCCCACGACGGCAGTTTCCCCTGAACGGGCCCTCGCCGGGCGCGCGAAGGCCGACTCGATCTGCTAGCCGTCCCGCCTCGCCCAGTCGTACGGAATGTCGTTCTCGTGGGGGTCGATGCGGCGCTCGTCCGGGGCCTGGTAGTCGTATACCTGATCCGGTATGTTGATCACGAGCGCAGTCCGCTCTCCCACGCACTTCCACCCATGGTGGATGCCGTCCGGAACCTTGACCAGCAGGCGATTGGAGTCGCCGAGGAAGATCTCGTCCACCGCTCCCCGCGTCGCCGATCCCTCCCGGTTATCGTACAGCGCCAGCTTCACCTCTCCGGAAACGCAACAGATGATGTCCGTCTGTCGCTCGTGGTAGTGCCATCCCTTAACTACGCCGGGGTAGGTCGTCGTCATATAGATCTGGCCGAACTTCGGGTACTCGGGATCATCCGCGCGGAGAATCTCGGTCAGCACCCCCCTCTCATCCGGGAGCGTCGGCAGCCGGCGGGCCTTTACCCCTGCGATCAGCTTTGCCGGGCCCGGCCCCACGCTCCGCATCCCCGGAATGGGAAGCCGGTCTCGCCACTGATACTCGGGTCCGTGATGACTCATGGCAGATCCTCTCCTAACGGTCCTGCTTCGGCCTGCGACGGTTGGTGTCCTGCTCCTTAGCTCATCAGGCGCTTGAGCCACCGAAGCCCCAGCCCTTGGCCCGGCACCGCGCTCAACATGGTTAGCGCCAACCCTACGCCCGACCTGGCGTGCCAATCGAAATCCACCAAGTCCAGCAAGTAGCGCGACAAGCCGCGCGCCTCCGCGGAGCGGAAGATCTCGTCGATCTGGGCATCGGGCACGGACGACGCCAGCTTCCGGAGCATCTGCCCGGCCCGCTGTTCCGGCCCCAGCAGTCGCCGCCACAGCGATTCGTAGCGCCGCAGGTAGCGCGCGCCCAAGCGCCCTTCGGAAAGCCCGTCGGCCAGCACCTCGGCTGCGATACGGGAGGCCAATAGCCCGTAGTAGACTCCGCCCCCGGTCGTCATCTTCACCTGACCGGCCGCATCGCCCACCGACAGCACCCGATCTCCGCACGTGGGGTAGCGCGGCGCGGCCGGAATCGGGTGCACCCGGATCGCCTCCTCGTCCAGGCTCTCGGTCGCCCCGTCCAGGGCGCGTCGCGCCACCTGAAGCAAGATCGGCTTCGGCTTGCCTCGCGTCAGCACCCCCACCCGGCTCCACCCGGCCCTTCCCGGCACCGCCCAGCCGAATCCCCCCGGCACCAACCCCTCTCCTATCCACACCCGCATGGTGGGAGAACTGGACATCCTCACCTCAGCCTGGGCTCCGTATATCGCCTTGTAGGACGAGGCCAGCCCAGCCTTTCGCGGCAATCGGCTCTTCGCTCCGGTTGCCAGCACCACCGCCCGCGCGCGTGTCGTCCACGGCTGCCGCGCCCGCACTCCGGAGAGCGTTACCCCCGAGCGACCCACTTCCAGGTCCCGCGCTCGCGTCTCGTAGCTGAACTCCGCTCCCGCCGCTTGCGCGCGGGAGGCCAGCGAGACATCCACTTCGCCGCGGTCCACGCTGTAGGCGCGCGCGCCGTTCAGATCGACCCGAAGCGCAATTCCGCCCGGCGACGTGAGCTCGACCGCCGTAAGCTCGCTTTGAATCGCCGACTCCGGCAACTCGAACGCGGCGTAGGCCTGTGAACTTATCACCCCCGTGCAGTGTACGGGCTCCCCCGCGCCGGCGTGCTCCTCCACCACCAACACGCGGTAGCTGGCGTCGGCCAGCCGTCGCGCGCACTCGCAGCCGGCCGGGCCGGCTCCCACCACCACCACATCCAGGTCGGGGCGTTTTCCCGTCACCGCTTCGCCTCGTCGCTATCCCAGCTTGCCTTCGACGTGATGCGCCAGGAATGGCAGAACAGATGCACGTCGAGCCACAGGCCTCGCCGCGCGATGTACCTTAAGTCATACGGCAGCTTATCCTCCGGCTCCGTGTGGTAGCGCCCGTAGACCTGCGCCAGCCCCGTCAGCCCGGGGCGAATTGCCTGACGCAGGCGAAAGCTGGGAAGCTTCTCCGCAATCGCGGCCACCAGCTCCGGCCGCTCCGGGCGCGGGCCTACAAAGGACATATGCCCCAGCAGGATGTTCACGACTTGAGGCAGCTCATCCATCGCCATCTTGCGGAGCAGGCGTCCGGCTCTGGTGATCCGCGGATCGCCCTTTGCGGCCAGCACGGCGCCCGTCCCAGCCTCAGCGTTCCTGATCATGGATCGAAACTTCAGCACCCGAAAGATCTGCCCACCTCGGCCCACCCGGTAGTGCGCGTAGAAGGCCGGCGGCCCGTCGTCGAGGTAGATGGCGGCGATGAAGGCGATCATCAGAGGCAGCGCGGCAACCAGGCCGGCCCCTGCCGCCAGAAAGTCCAGCCCCCGCTTCAGCAGGTCATAAGGCCGCCAGGGCGCGGACTGCGCTCTCCTGGCGGCTGCTTGTCCACTCGCGGGTCTATCCGGCCGTGTCTCTGCTTGCGCGCTCGCCATCATCATAGAATGTCCACCGACAAAAGCGACAGGCGCCCTTCTGATCAGCGCGCCTTGCCATCATCATACGGGCGCGCCCGCCCTCGCGTCAAGTCGGCCCAGGCCGTCCCCGCAGGCCCGGCCTCCGCCAGCGCCGCCGCCGCGGCCGCGGCCGCCAACGGCATGATGTGAAGCAGCACGCGGTCCAGCGAAGTCGTCAGGTGCCAGTCGATATCGTAGGGGCTAAGCGCGTAGATCCCGACGTACACCGCGAGCTGCCAGAACACCAACCCCCACAAAGCCGCAATCGCGCCCATGCGCCGAACCCACAGCAGAAAGCAAATCAGCCCAAGCGCGATGAACGCCCATGCCAATTCCCACTGCGGCCAGGCCGTGAACTGCTCGACCATCGCGCGCGCGGTCGCCACCACTCGCCACCACAGCTCCGGCCACGGCCGAAGCTGCATCCTCGACAACTGCAAGCTCGGGATTCCCCAGTGCGCCCGCAGCGCGGCCCACGACAGATAGGGGAGGAGCAGCGCCGGCGCCCCGTAGGCCAAGCCGGCCCAACCCAGCCGGCGGCCGCGAGCCCACCAGGCGAAGGCGAACACCAACCCCCCTCCCACCGCCATGCTCAACCCCTCCGCCTTGACCAGCGTGCCCACGCCGAACATCAGCGCCGACATTACACCATCTTCACGCCTTCCCCGCTCCGCCCAGTCGGCGAGCAGCAGGCCTCCCGCCAGGAAGCAGAAAGCCTGCGCCACATCCGCCCCGCCGCCGCCGCCGTGATAGGTCATCAACGGCACCTGGCAGACCAGCAGCGCAATCCCAAGCGCCCATGGCCAGTCCATCCTCCGGCGCAACCAACAGGCGAGCAGCCCGACAAGGCCGGCCCAATACACGAGGCCGATCAGCGCGGCCTTTCGCTCATCGACATACCCCAGGAACTCGTATCCCCAGGCCTGCACCGAAGGCACCAGCAGAGGGTAGTCCACGTGGGTGTGCCGGTAGCGCGCCAGATTCGAGAAGACCTCTCGATCCAGCCGGCCGTCGAGGAAGATCGCCTTCGCCTTGAAGGCCCAGATGTAACGCCCGTCCCAGAACATCGGCGTGGCATAGGAGTTCGCGGCCGCCCCCACCGCCACTATCGCCAGCAGCGCCACCGCCAGTACCGTAGCCCAAGCGTAACGGCGGTCACCCGGGGGGAAGTCCTCCGCCTCCTCCGGCCCCGATCCGCGCTGGCGCACCGCGCGCAGGCCCGCCGGAACCGCCAACACGAGGAGGGCCACATAGACCAGCACCGGGCTGGCCTCCCAGCCCAGGAGCGTGGAGCACGTCCAGAGGATGGACAGCAGCGCGCCGCCGACCACGAAGTCCATCGCCGCCTGCGCGTAGCCGAGCGGCCACCGTCGGCGTCGCAGCCCGCAGGCGCCCAGCGCGAGCGCGCCCAGCGCCCACACGAATAGCAGTGCAAAGACCGTGCGCCAGAGTCCTAACATTACACCGGCTCAGCGAGCAGATTTGCGGTAGATCTTCGCCGCCGAATTCCGGTAGATCGACTGATAGCCAGGCGCCGTCACGGGCGGTTCGTCATCGGCCCACAACACATACTCGTGCTGCCACAGCCCGAGTGTCTGAGGCACCTGGTCGGGAGGCGAGTCGAACCATACCGGCGCGTACCGGCCGTCTTCCTGCTGGAAAAAGAAGGTCACTCGTATCGGATAAAGGCGATAGATCGTCTCGTACCTGCGGGCTGGAGGCTCCGCTCGAGAAGGCTGCTCCTCCGGCGGCAGCACCACCGCCACCGTGGCTTCTCCGCCGGGTCTTTCCTCCTGCAGGGCATCCAGCGCGTCGTAGTACGGCCCGGCCAGCGGCCTCCGCGCGTCGGGCTGCCCGGCCGGGGCCTGCGCCCGCGTCCGCACCCCGTCCCACACCGCGGCGAAGCCCGCGCGAATCCCTCCCCGTCCCACCGACAGCACCACCCAGCACGCGATCAGAACGACGACCAGCGCTCTCAGCAGCGACTGCGCCGCCCCTCCCCGCTCTCCTCCTCTCGCCTTGCCGCCGGGAGGCTCGATCGGCGACGGACGCCTCCCGAACAGGCGTTGGAAGACCGGGGCGTAGCGGAGAATACAGAAAACCGCCCACAGCCCGTCCTTCCAGCCTACCTTCTTCCCCTGCTCGTAAGTCCGACCCGCGTAGGAGATCCCGACCTCATAGATCCTCACCCCAGGCACCGCCGCCACCTTCGCGATGATCTCCGGCTCGACCCCGAAGCGATTCTCTTTGAGGCGAATGCGTTCGAGCACTTCCCGGCGGAAGACCTTGTAGCACGACTCCATGTCGGTGAGATTCAGGTTGGTGAACATGTTGGAGAGCAGGGTCAGGAACTGGTTCCCGAGCATGTGCCAGAAGAAGAGCACTCGGTGGGGCACCCCGCCCTGAAACCGCGACCCGATCACCACGTCCGCCTTCCCCTCCAGTATCGGGCCGAGCAACCCCGCATACTCCCGCGGATCGTACTCCAGGTCCGCATCCTGGACGATTACGATGTCGCCGGTGGCGGCCGAGAACCCACTTTGCAGAGCCGCACCCTTGCCCCGGTTGTGCTCGTGCACGATCACCTGGTCGCCCGGATCGGCCAGCTCCGCGCAGATGTCGGCGCTGCCGTCGCGAGAACCGTCGTCAACCAGCACGATCTCGCGCTCCATCCCCCCCAGGTCCACCGACCTCACGCGAGACACTAGCTCGGCCAGCGTATCCCGCTCGTTATAGACAGGGATTACAACGGAGACCTTCCCGAAGGCCCCTTTCGCATCGTGCTGATCGCTCACTTGGTCCTCGCCGAGTGGCGCTGTACGCCCCAACGCCTGCCCCCTGGCCCGCCGCAGGTTTCAGTTGGGGAGAACATGGCAGGCGCCGACTGCCATGAAAGAATGGTGCCGAGGCGGGGAGTCGAACCCCGATGGGCGTAAGCCCACTAAGTCCTGAACCTAGCGCGTCTGCCAGTTCCGCCACCTCGGCACCCGCAAAAGGTATTGTATGGCATCGCTCCAGCGCCGTCAAGCTTCTCCCGACCTGTCGCGATCAACTCTCACAGGGACTTGCCACACGCCGGGCGCGGACGTATAATGCCAGGGAGAGCGCTAGCGCGACAGCCGGAAGGAGTTGCTCCATGCTTGCTATTATCGGTGGGTTGGGTGCCCCCGAAATTGTCGTCATCCTTCTGATAGTCCTTCTGCTCTTCGGGGCGAAGAAGCTTCCGGAGCTGGCCCGCTCGCTTGGCCAGGGCATCAAAGAGTTCCGCAAGTCGGTGAAGGAGATCAGCGAGGACGTCGACGACACAGGTTCAGGTTCTTCCTCGAATTCGTCCTGACAACGCGAAGGGGGGAAGCTATGCCCTGCCCGCACTTCTCGCGCGAGGACAACGAGTGTCGGTTGCTTCAGGAGGCCCCGGAACTCGATGAAGAGCATGCCGACGCGGCCCCCGATGAGCCGGTGGCGCGCGAATGGTGCCTTTCCTCCGACCAGTCCTACCGCAACTGCCCCGTGCTTCAAAGATATCTTTCCGACCTGTCGCCTTAACGTGCCAACGCGCGACCCTTCGACCCGCTCAAGCTATTGACAGGTCCCCGCGCCTGTGCTACCTTCCGCCCGGCTGCTTCTCGCGCGGTATTCCCGCGGGGCGAAGGAGGTGCGTGGATGGCGATGGGAAAGGTCAAGTGGTTCAATCCCCAGAAGGGCTATGGCTTCATCGAACTCGAAGGTAGTCGCGACGTCTTTGTGCACTACTCGTCAATCAAGGTGCCAGGTTTCAAGACGCTGGAGGAGGGCCAAGAGGTTCAGTTCGATCTGCAGGAGAGCGATAAAGGGCCGCACGCCGACAACGTCCTTCCCGCGTAAGCGGGCTGGCACCCTGCAGCCTAGCAAGCCCACTTGATCGTCGCCCCGACAGTCACCACCTGCCGGGGCGATACTTCGGCCCCCCCTCTCCTCCGCGAGCCGCTCACGCGCGCGCAAGGGATGCGGCCATCGAAGCCGTATCTAGGGACCGTCAAGTCCGGCCCAAGGAGTCTGCCGCCGTGAAGGTATTGCTCAGTCTCGTCGCCTTCGTCCTTTCCCTCAGCCCCGCGCTGGCCGCCGGCCTCAACCTCCCGCTGCGCCTGGAAGAGACCGCTGGCGTCGCCCGCACCGGCGAGCCCATCCTCTGCGGGGTGCCTCTGCCCGAGGGGCTCTGTCACGACCCCTCCGCCCTGCGCCTTCTCGACGAGCAAGGTGATCCGGTCCCCGCCTCCTTCACCCCCGCCAACCGGTGGTGGCACGACGGATCCGTTAAATGGGTCCACATAGACTTGCAGCGCGACGTGGCCGCCAACGCCGTCGAGACCCTCCGGCTCCACATGGACGGAGCCCTTCCCCCGGCCTCCGGAGGGTTGCGGGTGGAGGAATCAGAGGCCGACATCACGGTGACCACCGGGCCTCTGCGCTTCCGCGTGCGCAAGCACAACTTCGACCTGTTCGAGCAAGTCTGGCTCGATGAAACCGGAGAAGGCCGCTTCGACGAATCCCATGCCCTGCTCGCCGACCGGCCGCGCGGCTTCCGCGTGAAGGCCGGCAGCCGCACCGCGTGGGCGAGCGCCGACCCGGACTGCCGCGTCGAAATCGAAGAGCAGAATCCCTTCCGCATCGTAATCAGAGCCGAAGGCCGACACCTCTCCGAGGCCGGCGAGCCACTTACTGATTTCATAACCCGCATCATCGCCTACCGCGGCAAGCCCTACCTGCGTGTGAGTCACGCCTTTCTCGTTCGCCAGGGCGAAACCATGTCGGACTACCTGTCCCTCCACGACATCGGCCTCGTGCTCCCGCTCGACCTGAGCCCGACGGCCGAAGGCCTGCGCTACCGCTTTGGCGGCAGCGAAGAAACTCACGCCGGCCTGCTCGCGGCCCGCCAAACCGCCTCGCTCTACCAGCACTCCCCCAACGACTACGCCGTCTACTCCGCCGAGAATGAGAACTGGTGGGACTCCTGGCGCCTCGGGGCCGGCGCCACCGGCTCCGGCCACACCCTGCGCACCGGCTGGGCCGACCTCTCCGACGCCTCCCGCGGTCTCGCCGTCGGCGTGAACAACTTCTGGCAGCTCTACCCCAAGGTGCTCCAGGCGGAGGCCGACGGAGACCTGGTCGTGGGCCTCTATCCCGACCTCGCCTACAACGACCCGCTGCTTCTCTACCCGGGCCTGGCGCGCACCCATGACCTCACCCTTTACTTTCACACTACGGCCGAGGACGATACCATCTACGACCTGATGGCCGCCTCTCAATCGCCGCTGATGCTGGTCGCCCCTCCTCGCTGGTACGGCCGCGACACGCTCGCCTTCGGCCGCCTTTCCGAGGCCGACCCCGACCTGTACGATCCCCGCTACTCAGATGTCGTGGAGGCCTTCGAGCGTCGCTTCCTTGAATCTTTCCAGCACATCCTCGCCCGCCGCGACACCCGCGAGGGACTCCCGCCCGGTATTGAGGAATACGGCATCATCAACTTCGGCGATGGCTTCCAGCACTACCAAGACAGCACCGCCTACTGGTCCGACAACTACTACGACTTCCCCCACGCCCTCCTCCTACAGTTCGCCCGCACCGGCCGCCTCGACTACCTCGACGCGGCCCGCGACTACGCCCGTCACCTCGGCGATGTAGACATCTCCTGCTACGATACCGACCCCGACCTCTTCGGCGGACCGCGCGTCTGCCCGGCCATCGACCACGTCCGCGCCTACTACAACGGCGAGCCGCAGACCTCCCTTTCCTTCAACTTCTATAAGAACCAGAGCCTCTTCGAAATCTGGTACCTCACCGGCGACCGTCGCTCCCTCGAAACCGCCCTCCTTTCCGCCGGCTTCGCCCTCACTCAAGAGGGCGTCGGCCTCAGTGAGCCCCGCAGCGCCGGCCACGCCTACATCGCGCTGCTCGCCGCTTGGGAGGCCACCGGAGATCAGAGGTACATAGACCGCGGCCGCCACTTCTGGGACCGCATTGCGCGCTACCAGGACGAGAACGACGGCGGCTTCCCCCACCACTGGGCATTTCAGGTGGGCCTTGCCTGCGAGGGGTTCTACGACTGGTATCGACTTACGGGCGACCGCGAAGCCCTCACCCGACTTCGACGCGCCACGGACTGGATGCTCGAAACCTACGGCGACCCGGAGAGAGGATTCCGCGACCCCACCGCTTACACGGGCTTCCTCGCCTGTGGCGTCTGCTCCGAGCTGACCGGAGACCCCCGCTACCTGGAGGCCCCCCTCCGGCACGCCCGCCACTATCTCGCCACCGACTACGGAAGCCGGGTCAAGGACTACGGGATGGCGTTCCGCAGCAGCCCCTACTTCCTCTGGTGGCTCCAGCGGGAAAGACCTACCGAAGAGCCAGCCTTCGTCGCCCCCTAATCGACCGCGACCTCGGCCGATCCGCCGCCGGCCTCCGCTCTCTGCGCGGCCTCGGCCACGGCCACCGCGGCCCGGCCCTCTCTCGCCGTCAGCACCGGCTCCGCGTCGCGCAGCACCCAATCGACGAAGCTGCCCAGCTCCATCTCATAGGCCCGCGGCCCGGGCAGCGACTTCGCCTCCACCCTTTCCAGCGTCTCCTCCTCGCGGCCGAACTCGAAATACGTCCACGGGCTGTCCAGGCGCACGAACCCCTTCGCGCAGATCATCCGCATCTCTCCACACGGTACCGCCGATATGCTCGAGGTGCAGATCATCCCCCTCCCGCCGGCGTCGAACTCAAGCATCAGTCCGGCCGCGTCGTCGAAGTCTCGCACCTGCTTCCCATAGCGTCCCCCGGAGTAATGCACCCGGCGTGCCGGGCCGAAGAGATCGAGGAACAGATCGATGTTGTGAATCGCCATCTGGAAGAACAGCCCCCCGCACGACTCCCGGCTCGCGTGCCACAGCCCGCTCTGTCGCGGCGCGAAGCCGGAGAAGAAGTAGGTCGCCAGCCCGAAGATCGGGTCGCCCAGCTCGCCCCCGGCCACCGCCTCCCGCAGCCGCCGCACGAGCGGGTTGAGCCGCATCGAATGCCCCACCATCAGCTTCACGCCCGCCCCCTCACAGGCGTCTATCATCCGGTCGCAGTCGGCGACCGAGAGCGCCATCGGCTTCTCGCAGAACACGTGCTTGCCGGCCGCCGCCGCGGCCACCGTGTGCTCGCAGTGCCGATGGTTGGGCGACGCGATCAGCACCGCGTCCAGGTCGGCCTTCCCCAGCAGCTCCTCCATCGATCCCGCGGGGGAGGCCTCGAACTCCCGGCAGAAAGCCTCCAACGTCGGTGCGTGCGCGTCGAAGCCCGTCGTCACCCGCGCCTCCGGCAGCTTATCGCGGATCACCTCGACCAGCCCGCGGCCCATCTTGCCGCACCCGATCAGGCCGCACTTCAGTCCCATCAGCGACCTCCCTTCCTTCCTCCCAGCGCCGCCGGCAGTTGCACCTGCTTGCGGATGACCTCGATCAGGTTTTCCACCGCCTCCCCTCGCTGCGCGCGGCGCAGGAGCTGAATCCGCATCGTCTCGATCGCCTCCCCGCCCAGCATCGCCGCCCCCACCCGCTCCGGCAGCGAACGAAAACAGAACTCCTCCACCACCACCTGTCTCGGCAGCAGCGCTTCATCCAGTCGCGCCACGCGCGCCGCCATCGCGTCCCCATCCACCCGCGCCGGATTCCCATTTCGATCTCGCACTCGGTCGCAGTTCGCCAGCGACCGCTGTACGATCGCTTCCGGCACCTCGATCCCCAGCAGCTTCAAGCGCCGCGCCTCCTGTCGGGCCGCGAGGCGCGCCTCCGACTCCGCCTGCAGGGGATCCGCCGGCGCCACCAGCCCAAACAGACGGCAGGCCAGCGGCCGCCGTTCGTACTGCGTGCAGCGCAAGTCCTCCAGGAACAGGCACGGCCGATCCGGCTCGATCCAGGAAAAGAACAGCTCTTCGAGCGCCTCTCTCACGAGCAGCTCTAGCCGCGGACCGGGCTCGCGCGCGAGCTGATCCACCTGGTACAGGTACTCGATGAAAAAGAGTCCGGGGCTTTCGAAGCAGCAGCGCGCGCAATTCTCGCATTCAGTCTCGGGAAAAGAGTCGTAGATCTCTCGCAGCGACTCGAACAACCCCTCCCGCCGCGCGCGCCGCAGCGCCTGCGACAGATCGACCCCCTCCGAGGTCTGGATCGACTCGCCGGCGCGCCCCACCACTATACCAGCCGCGCCAGCCGTTCCCCCACCCGGCCGCGGATCTCCTCCTCGTCGAGCGTCTGCAGCTCACCGTCGAGCATCAGGGGCTTTCCGTTCACGAACACGGTGCGCACATCGCCCGCTCGCGCCGCGTACACCAAGTGCGACACGATATCGTGCGGCGGGAACAAGTGCGCCTGGCGGAAGTCGAGCAGCGCCACATCCGCCTTCATCCCGACGCTTATCTTACCCACGCGGTCATCGATCCCCAGGGTCCTCGCCCCTCCCCAGGTCGCCATCTCCAGCGCCTGCCGCGCCGTCACCAGCGTCGGATCATGGCCGTGCACCTTGTGAAGCAGGGCCGCCAAACGCGCCTCTTCGATCATGTCCAGGTTATTATTGCTCGCCGGCCCGTCCGTCCCCAGTCCGACCACCGCACCGGCCTCCAGCAGCTTCGGGATCGGCGCCACCCCGGACGCCAGCTTCATGTTGCTCCCCGGATTGTGCGAGATCCCCACTCGGTTCTCCACCAACGTCTCGATGTCCGCATCGGTCAGGTGCACGCAGTGAGCGGCCGCCACGGGACTGACATCCAGCAGCCCGATCTCATGCAGCCGCGCCACCGGCGTCTGGTCGAACTCCTTCAGACTGTCCTCGACCTCCTGCTCGGTCTCCGAGACGTGAATGTGAATCCCCACCCCCACCTCCCGCGCCCCCTCAATCACTCGCTCCAAGAGGTGGTTGGGACAGGTATACGGTGCGTGCGGCCCCAGCATCGTCACCAGCCGCCCCTCCCCGGCGCCCCGCCACTCGCGGGCGAAGTCGATAGCCCTCTCCAGCCGCTCTTCCGCGTCGGGCATGAAGGCCAGCAGCACCCCCGACACATTCGCCCTCATCCCACTCTCCAGCGTCGCCCGCGCCGCCGCCTCGAAGTAGTGGTACATGTCGTTGAAGCACGTCACCCCGCCGCGGATCATCTCCACGATCCCCAGCAGCGTCCCCCAATAGACGTCCTCTTCCTCCAGCTTCATCTCGAAGGGCCAGATTCGCTCCTCCAGCCACTGCTTCAGCGGCATGTCATCCGCGTACCCGCGCAGCAGCGTCATCGCGCAGTGGGTGTGGGCGTTGATCATCCCCGGCATCGCCACCATACCCCCGGCATCGATCCGATGCTCGGCCTTCACCTCCGCGGGCCTTTGCCCGCTCGGCCAGAGACCCGCGATCTCTGTCCCCTCGATCAGAATGTCCGCCGAAGGCAGCACCGACCAGTCATTATCTACGGTCACTACGGTCGCGCCTTCAATCAGCCAGCTACTCAATCTGTCGCCCTCCACATCGCCTGTCATCTCCCGAAGGCTACTGCTCGGCCGTCGCGCCCGCCTCCTCCACGGTAATAGCGAGCATCCTAATCCATGGCTCCCGCGGCAGCTCCAACGAAACCGCGGCTCCCCCGCTCGGCTCCAGGGTCAGATGATAGAGATAGACCGCCGGCCCCGCGACATCGCTCGTCAGCGTGCGCACGTAAGGCGCGTAAGCGCCAATCCGAGCCGGCCCCTCCGGCTGCGTCCACGAAGGCACCGTCCGCTCCACCTGCTCCGTCTCTCCGTCGCTGGAGCGCAGGCCGAAGGCCGTGCTGCGGGCGCCGGCCGTGCTCGCCGCCAGCAGGTGGATCCTGCTCGCTCCCTGCTCCCCAAGCGGAATCGACTGCCCCGTGCAGGCCAGGCCCACACCTACGCCCGACCCGGCATCGGGGAAGGCAAAGGGAATCGCCAGTCCGGCCTCTCCCGGCGAATAGTATCCGCTCGGGTACAAGTCCTCGGCCGCGCCGGATCGGTCCGGCGGCATCCATTCCGCCGGGAAGCTGCGGCCCTGCCCATCGAAATCCCCTCGCGCTCGGTGCGTATCACTCGTCACCGCGGGCACGTTCACCACCGAGGATAGATCCACCGCGCGCACTCCGCTCGCCCGCACCAGCACGGGTGCGACGAACATGTCCGCTCGCCGACCGCCTTGCGATGAGGCGAACCCCTCTCCGTTGCACACCATGTCCCAGACCAGCCAGTAGTTCCCAGGCGCCGACGGCGCCAACAGCGTCGCCTCGAGGCTGACCTCGTTTCCCGGCGCGGCGTCGGTGGTCAGCGCCGTGCGGCCTCCCTCCAGCCCCAGATCGCGCCCATCCCATCGATACCAGCGTGCCACCAGATATGACGTCTCCGCCTCCCAGCTCCCCGACCCCGCGTTCGCCACCATTACCGGCACCTGCACGGTCGCCCCGGCCTCCATCGCCGAGGGCGTCTCGCTCGACTCGAACCTCACCCCGCGGTCATTGAT
>CAZWRO010000023.1:0-15648 GCA_964635365.1 uncultured bacterium
CGGGTGGGGTGGGCGTGGAACCAGTGGGTTGGATTCTGTTGTGCCCTGTTGTGCCCTACTGAACCCGGTGGGACCCTATGGAACCACGGTCAGAGAGGCCTAGATGGCCCGCGTTGTCGTCGCTGGGGTGATTGTGACGTATGCGCTCGCGGTGCTTCAGGCAACCCTCGGTGGGCAGATGGCTATCCACGGTGTGGCACCCGATTTGCTGTTTCTGTGGACCATCTGCGTGGGGTTGTTGAGCGGCGGACCGGCGGGCGCGCTGGTGGGGTTTGGTGCGGGCCTGATGCAGGGGTCGCTGGAGCACCAGTGGGTCGGGGCCTATGCAATCAGCAAGACTCTGAGCGGCCTGGGGGCGGGTGTGCTGGCGACGAGGATGTTCAAGGAGAATTGGTTGGTGCCGCTGGTGTGTGCGGTGCTGCTGACGGTGGTGAATGAGGTGGTGTTTCTGGTGTTCTCGGGCGCGGGTGGCTGGGAGCAGGCAAGTCGCATGATCGGCGTGCGGGTGGTGTACCATGGGCTGCTGGCGCCGGTGGCCTTCGCCCTGGTGGCGCGCGGGCGGCGGGCGCTGCTGGGGCGGCCGGAAGAGGTGGTGTGAGCGATGCAGCGGCGCTTGATCTTGCTGCGTCTGGTGGTGGTGCTGGCCTTTGCGCTGATTCTCGGCCGCCTGGTGCAGTTGCAGATCATAGAGGGAAGGGTCAACCGCAGGCTGGCCGATGAGAACCGCATCCGCGTGATGCGCCGCCTGGCGCCTCGCGGTCTCATCTATGATCGGCACGGCCGGGTGCTGGCCGGCAGCAGGCTTGCTTCTTCCGTGGGGGTGTTTCCGGAGGAGCTGCGCGTGTTGGGGGCGGAGGACCCGGCGAGCGGTCTGGCTTCGCTGCTGGGCGTCCCGGTCGAGGAGGTGCGGGCGGCGCTGGCGGACTCCGGGGAGATTCACTACGAGCCGACGATACTGTGGCGTAACGCCGACCCGGACATGGTGGCGAGGGTGGAGGAGCACGCGGTGTATCTGGCCGGGGTGAGCGTGCTGTCGGGTGCGGTGCGGCATTATCCCTACGGTTCTCTGGCCGCGCACGTGTTCGGGTACGTACGCGAGATAAGCCCGGAGGAGCTTGCGCGGCCGGAGAACGCGGAGTACCGGCCCCGCGACCTGATCGGAAAGGAGGGGGTTGAACGGGTGGCGGAGAGGGCGCTGCGCGGGGTGGATGGCGGCGACCAGGTGGAGGTGGATGCCAGCGGCCGACGGGTGCGAACGCTGGGGACGGTTCCGCCGTGGCCCGGGAGCGATGTGTTTTTGACTCTCGATCTGGACCTGCAACAGGCGGCGGAGGAGGCGCTGGGGGAACGGGCGGGGGCGGTGGTGGCGATGGATCCGTGGACGGGAGAGGTGCTAGCGATGGCCAGTCACCCGGCCTATGACCCCAATCTTTTCACGGGGGCGCTGACACCGGAGGAGTGGAGCCGGCTGACGGGACCGGAGCACCCGCAGCAGAACCGGGCGACGAGCGCTCGCTATCCGCCCGGATCGGTGTTCAAGGTGGTGACGGCGGCGGCCGCTCTGGAGGCCGGGGTCTGCGACGCTCACAGCCGATTCCGGTGCACGGGCGCGCTGTCGCTGGGGGACTGGACGCTGCATTGTTGGAAGCGGGAAGGACATGGAGATATCGACTTCACGGAAGGCCTCGCGCAGTCGTGCAATGTGGTGTTCGCGACGCTTGGGCGGCGCGTGGGGCCGGAGGATCTGGCGGACATGGCGCGCCGCTTCGGGCTGGGGGAGCCGTGCAGGATCGACCTCCCACAGGAGGCGGCGGGGCTGGTGCCGACGCCGAGGTGGAAGCGGAGCGCGCGGAGCGAAGTGTGGTATCCAGGTGACACTTGTCAGATGGCGATCGGCCAGGGGGACTGCCTGGTGACGCCGCTTCAGGTGGCGTGCGCGTACGCGGTGGTCGCCAATGGAGGTGACCTGGTGCGGCCGCACGTCATCGCCCGGATCGAGGGTGAAGCAACTCCTCCGGCGCGCGCGGTCCGGGGCTCGGCGGGGCTGCGGCGGGAGACTATCGCGGCGCTGCGGGCGGGGCTGGAGGCGGTGGTGGCTCCGGGGGGCACGGCGCATGGCATCGCCACTGAGCAGTACCGGATGGCGGGAAAGACCGGCACCGCGCAGGCGCCGGCGGGGGAGCCGCATGCGTGGTTTGCGGGATACGCGCCCGCGGAGCGGCCGGAGCTGGTGATTGCCGTGATCGTGGAGCACGGCGGGTCCGGCAGCGCGGTGGCCGCACCGATTGGGCGATACCTCTTCGACACGGCGCTGCTGCCGCCGGAGGAACGCAAACCATGGGACCGCGGGGAGGCCGCGATCTCGGGTGAAGTCGAGGTGGAGATGGAGGAGTGACAGAGCGATGAGGCGCGCCGTCACCATGTTCGCCGCGGCCGCGGTAATGCTGGCGCCCGTGGACGCGCTACTGCCCTCAGGGGTGAGGTTGGAGTATCAGGCGCCGCTGGGACGGGTGGCGGAGTACGAGCTTCAACTGGTGGTGGAGGGGGAGCAGGTGAGCCTGGAGGAGACGCGCCCGGTGCACGTCCGCGCGGTGGTAGAGTTTAGCGAAGAGGTGATCGCGCGGCAGAGCGACGGAGTGATTTGGCTTCGGATACACGGGCGGCCCCAGGTGGTACGCGACCCGACCGGCACCTTCGGGGCGGGCCGGCGGGGGTTGTGGCCGGACCTCCAGCTTCGGGTGACGCCGCGAGGCGAGGTGCTGGACTCCTCGCTGGCGGTGGGGTCGGACCCGCCGGGTCCGTCGGAGCGCGCGTTCAGCTCGCTGATGGTTCAGCCGGCGCCGGTGGTGCTGGCGGAGAATCCGGTTCAGGTGGGAGAGGAATGGGAGTGGGCGGACGGGCCCAGGGGGCAGAGCAATCGCCTGGTGGAAGTGCGCGAAGTGGAGGGCGGGCAGGTGGCACGCATCGCGAGCCGGGGACGCGCGGAACTGCGACTGGAGGAGGGGAGCCCGGCTCTGGGGTTGACGACGCGAGTGGAGGGACAGCAGGGGCAGACTTCCGAGATGGAGCTGCTGGTGGAGGAGGGGCTGGTGGTTCGCCACCGAGGTCAGATCTCGCTCCACATGGAATCGGAGACCGTGCTCGTGGTGGCCGGCGAGGAAAGGGTGTTCCCCATGCGAAGCGACCTGAGCATCGACTTCGACCTGCGTTTGCTGCGAGTCGATGGGCGCCCTGTGGAGCACGAGCTGACGGGAGATTGACGACTGATGATTGGTACGTTCGGCCTGGCGGTGGCCGTGATCATCAAGATAGCGATCTGTGCGGTGATCGCGTTCGCCGGTGGGTTCTGGATTCTGAGCGCCTGGTTTGACCGAAAACTGGCGGGGCGGGAGGCGCTGATCCTGGCCGCGGGGCTGCTGGCGGCCATGTTCTTCTCCGTGTCGCTGGCGATGCGTGGGGGGCCGGGCGTGCTGGTGCTGCTGGGGGTGGTGGTGGGCTCGGCCTGGCTGTTCCGTACGCTCGCGCGCCGGGCGGAGGCGAAGCTGAAGGATAACCTGGACGAGGCGGAGATTGCGAAGTACCAGGAAGCGGTGAGAACTCACCCCGGGAATCCGCATGCGCATTCCCTGCTTGGCGACACCTACCGGCAGATCGGCGATCTGGAGCTGGCGATTGAGCAGTACCAGGCCGCGGTGACGATTGATTCCTCATTGAAGCAGGAGCGGTATTGGCTGGAGAGATTGCGGGCGGAGGTGGAGCGGCGAGAGCGAAAGGAGATGTGTTGCCCGCAGTGCGGCGAAGTCCGGCCGAAGGGAGCGCCGGTCTGTCCTGCGTGCGGACGGGCGTATTCGACCTTGGAGACCTGGGCTCATGCCTATCGCGTGATGGGTCCCGGGGAAAGGGCGGCGGCCGGGGGGCTGACGTTGGGAGCGCTGGCGATCATCGCGGCGACGGCCCTGCTGGCCCCGAGGGCCTTCAGAGTGATCGCGGTGGTGGCGCTCGTCGCCGGGCCCATCGCCATCATCATCCAGAGCGTCCGCGCTGGGCGCCGCACGCGATGAAGTGCGATGACTCGCAGCAGGTGAACAGTGATGACTGAGGAGACACGGAGAATGCCTGGAATCATCCTATGGACGCTAGTGGCTGTGTTCACAGTGCTCGTGCTGACCAGCGGATCGGCCTCCGCCGATCCGGAGGAGCTGCAGCCGCGGAGGCTGGGGAACGGCCTGGAGGTATTGGTGCAGGAGGACCACACGGCGCCTCTGGTCTGCACCTACATCTGGTATCGCGTCGGGATCCGGAACGAGGGCGAGGGCGAGGCGGGGCTGACGCACTTCCTCGAACACATGGCCTTTAAGGGTACCGAGCGCCTGAGCGGGCGGGAGATGAACAGACTGGTCACCGCCCGAGGCGGGTACCTGAATGGGTTCACTTCGATGGACTACACGGCCTATGTGGAGGTGCTGCCGCGGGACGCTCTGGCGGTGGCCTTCGAGATAGAGTCGGAGCGAATGGCGCGCTGCACGTTGTCGGCGGACGATCTGGAGGCGGAGAAGGGCGTGGTGATTTCGGAGTTCGAAGGGGCGGAGAACGATCCGTCGTTTTTGCTGCGGCGGGAGGTGATGGCGGCGCAGTTCCCCGGCCAGCCGTATGGGCGCACGGTGCTCGGCGACAAGGACGACCTGCGCGCGCTGACTCCGGAGCGGGTGACCTCCTATTACGAACGACACTACGCTCCGAACAACGCGGTGTTGGTGGTGGTTGGAGACGTGAGCGCGGAGGAGGTGTTCGCGCAGGCGGAGCAGCACTTCGGGTCGATCCCTCGGGGCGAACCGGTGGCTCCGGCGCCCAACCCGGGAAGCGGCGCGGCGGAGGAGAGAAGGGTCGCGTTGGAGATGCCGGGCCGCACCTCCTATTTCCAGGCGGTGTATCAGGTGCCGCCGATCGATCACGCCGACCACATCGTGTTGGAGGTGTTCCAGAATATCGTGAGCGGGGGGCGGACGAGTCGTTTGTACCGGGCCTTGGTGGACACGGGTCTGGCGGCGTCGGCGGGGGGATGGGACTACGAGAACCCACAGCCGACGGTGTTCGCGTTTGAGGTGGTCTTGCGCCCGGGGGTGACGCACGAGCAGGTGGAGGAGGCCTTCGACGGAGTGATCGAGGAACTCCAGCGGGAGCCCGTCGAGCAGCGGGAGCTGGATAAGGCGAGGAACCGTACCGTCGCGAACTTCGTCTACGAGGCGGACGGAGTGACGAAGCTGGCACGACAGATCGGCTACTATCACATTATCTCCGGCAGCGACTATCTGCGGAGGTTCCCGGAGCGAGTGGCGGCGGTGACCGCGGAGGACATCCAGCGGGTGGCGCGCCGATATTTCGTGCCGGGGAATAGGACGGTGGGACGGCTGACGGCGAGCGGAGAGGAGACGGGGGGAGGGGGACCGGGAGCCGGCGGGCCGGTGGGCGCGGGTCCGCGGGACGTGCAGTGGAGCCATCACCCCGAGGCGGAGTTCGGAGGGGGGGAGAGGGCCTCGGAGGCGCCGGTGCCGGCGGGGTTGGGTCCGGTCACGCCGGTGCACGAGAGTCGCCTTCCAAACGGGATGCAGGTGCTGCTGCAGGAGAATCACTCGGCGCCGTTCGTGACGATTTACAGCAACGTGATGGCGGGGCCGGCCTTCGAGTCGCCGGAGCAGTCGGGCCTGGCTTCGTTTTGCGCGGAGATGCTGTCGCGCGGGACGACGCGAAGGAGCTGGGAGGAGATTCGGGAGGCGCTGGAGTTCGAGGCGGCCGACCTTGGATTCGGCACCGGGGTGCAGGTGGCGACCGTGGGCGGCCGCTGCCTGAAGGATGACTTGCGGCTGCTGCTGGAGGCGGCGGCGGAACAGCTCCTGCAGCCGGCGTTCCCGGAGGACGAGATAGAGAAGGTTCGCTCGGAGATGCTGGCGGCTCAGGCGCAGCGGGATGACGACACTTACCAGGTGGCGGAGAAGGAGTTCCTGGCGGCGCTCTTCCCGGAGGGGCACCCGCTGCGGTATCCGCCGCTGGGCACCGAGGAGACGGTGGCGCGGATCACCCGGGAGGACTTGGTCGCCTTCCACGAGCGCTACTACCGGCCGGAGAACACGATCCTGGCGGTGGTTGGGGACCTGGATCCGGCGGAGGTGGAGGCGCTGGTTCGGGAGGTGTTTGGAGGGTGGGAGCGCGGAGGGGAGGCGGCGCGTCCGGAGCTGCCCGCGGTGCCGGTGCCGGAGGAGCCGCGGGTGCTGCGAGTGCCGGTTCCCAGCAAGACGCAGACGGATGTCGCGCTGGGCTTCCCGGGGATGAGCCGGAGCGACCCCGGCTACTATCAGGCCGATCTGATGAACTACTTGCTGGGCCGGGCCTTTATGAGCCGGCTGAATATGCACATCCGCGAGGAGCTGGGGCTGGCCTATTATGTGTGGAGCAACTACTACGCCTATTGGGGACCGGGGCCGTGGATGGTGCATATGGGGGTGAACCCGGCGAACGTGGACCAGGCGGTGGAGGCGACGCTGGAGGAGCTACGGCGGATGCAGCAGGAGCCGCCGTCAGAGGAGGAGATGGACCTCTGGAAGGGCTACGTGAAGGGGACGGTGGCGAGACGGATGGAGACGTTCTCGGGGATCGCGCAAAATCTGGTGTCTTCGGCGTTCTATGAGCTGGGGCTGTACTTCCCGTATCAGTATCCGTCGGTTCTCCAGGGGATCACGGCCGAGCAGGTGCAGGAGGCGGCGCGACAGTTCTTGCACCCGGAAGGGTATGTGGTGGTGATCGCGGGGCCGGTGGAGGAGGCGGAGGAGTAGGTGCTCGGGGGGCGACGGGCCGCGGGGCGCGGGGCACTACTGCAACTGGCAGGAGCAGAGGTACTGGCCGTAATAGGTGCCGAAGAAGTAGGCGACGCCGGTGATGAGGGTGACCATTAGCACCCAGTAGACGATCATCTTCTTCCATCCCGCGACTCGGCTGACGAGCAGGAGGCCGGGGAGGCTGAGGCCGGGGCCGCCGAGGAGCAGGGCCAGCGAGGGGCCGAGGGCGAACTTCTGAAGCAGCAGCCCTTTGGCGAAGACGACCTCGGTGAGCATGGGGAAGTACATGAGGGTGGAGAAGACGGAGGCGAGGAAGACGGGCAGCAAGCGGTTTCCTTGGGGGTGGCCAAAGGCGAGCTTGTCGCTCTCGGCCGCGGTGCGCATGATCCAGTGAAGTGGTATGTGGTTGACGACGAGGGCGATCACTATCACGGCCGGGATGAAGATCGGCAGGATCATACGGAGGAGAAGGTAGGTCTGCCGCCCCCACTCGACGGTTTCCTCTTTGCCGAACCAGCGCACGGCCAGTAGGGTGAGGGCCGTCAGGGCCAGGGCCACGCCGCCCAGGCGGACGAACTGGCCGAGGCCGCCGGGGACGTGTTGGTCCAGCGGGGTCCAGGCGCCGAACACTAGGACGGCGACGAGCGCCCCGAAGAAGGCGCCGGCCTGGCGGCCGCGCTCCGGGGATTCCTCGATCAGGGAAATCGCGGCGGTGTTCTGGATCTGCTCCTGTCGCTCCCGCTCGTCGCGCCGGAAGATGAGGGCCATCGCCAGGCCGAGCACGATGGCGATGATGGGAACGGTGAAGAAGCGCCAGAGGGCGAGCTTGGGGCCGATCACCTGGTAGGTGAGGACGGTGTTGACGATGTGGATGGCGGGAGCGGCGAAGACGAAGCAAAAGGCGGGACCGACTCCGGCGCCCCGCCGCAGGATGCCGGCGAAGATGGGGACGACGTTGCAGGAACACACGGTGAGGAGGTTGCCGGAGATGGCGGCGACGCCGTAGGAGAGAATGCGGTTGGCCCTGGCGCCGAGGTACTTCATGACGGAGTAGCTGGGGACGAAGACGACCAGGGCGCCGGCGACGAGGAACGCGGGCAGCACGATGGTTAGCGCGTTGAGGGTGAAAATACAGCAGGTAAAAAGATCTACGGCGTCACCGAGCGACCGCACGCGAGCCTCCGATTGCTTTGAGGAACGATACGGACCAGCATTGGCTGCTGGCCCGTCCCAAGTTCAGGTTAGGTTTTCGGTATGAAATAAGTATTACGGAACCGCGGCGCTTTGGCGTCCGCGGCGCTTGTGAAATACGCTCTAGTCGGAGCCGGCCACCTCTTGTGCGGAGGCCGGTACGAACAGCCTGGGGACGAGCTTGTCGTCCTCGACGTCGAGGATGATGGTGTCGCCCTCGCGGTATTCGCCTTGGAGAAGGCCGCGGGCGATGGGGTTTTCCACGAGGCGCTGCACGGTGCGACGAAGGGGGCGCGCGCCGTACTCGGGGTCGAAGCCTTCCTTGGCGAGGTGGGCGCGAGCCGATTCGGTGGACTGGAGGGCGATCTTACGCTCGGCCAGCTGCTTCTGTACGCGGTGCAACATCAGGTCCACGATCTGCTCGATCTCCGCCTCGGTGAGGGGCTGGAAGACGATGATCTCGTCGATGCGGTTGAGCAGCTCGGGCCGGAAGGTGCGGCGCAGATCTTCGAGCATGTCTTCGCGGGTGCGCGAGAAGTCCTGCGCGGGGCCTCCGGAGATGCCGAGTGTGCTGGAGCGCACGTGCTGGCTTCCGAGGTTGCTGGTCATGATGATGACGGTGTTTTTGAAGTCAACCGCGCGGCCGGCGGCGTCGGTGAGCCGGCCGTCTTCGAGGATTTGAAGGAGCATGTTGAAGACGTCCGGGTGGGCCTTCTCGATCTCGTCGAAGAGGATGACGCGGTAGGGGCGGCGCCGCACGGCCTCGGTTAGCTGGCCGCCCTCTTCGTAGCCGACGTAGCCGGGGGGCGCGCCGATCATGCGGGAGACGGCGAAGCGCTCCATGTACTCGGACATGTCGAGGCGCACGATGGCCTCTTCATCGTCGAAGAGGAATTCGGCGAGCGCGCGGGCGAGCTCGGTCTTGCCGACGCCGGTGGGGCCGAGGAAGATGAAGGAGCCAATGGGCCGCTTGGGATCTTTGAGGCCCGCGCGGGCGCGCCGGATGCTGTCGGAGACGGCGTGGACGCCCTCGTCCTGGCCGATGACGCGCTTGTGGAGCTCTTCCTCCATGCGGAGGAGCTTCTGCGTCTCTTCCTCGAACATGCGGGAAACCGGAATGCCGGTCCAGGTGGCGACGATCTGGGCGATGTCTTCGGCGGTGACGTGGGCGTCTCGCTCTCCGGCCTCCGCCTCCCACTTCTCCTGCTGCTCGGCGAGTTGGGAGCGAAGGACTTCGATCTCTTGCTTCACCCTGGCGGCGGACTCGTAGTCCTGCTGAAGCGCGGCCGCTTCTCGCTGCTCTTCCAGCCGCGCGACCCGGGCCTCGAGCTTGGTGATCTCGGGCGGGGCCAGCACGGCCTGGAGGTGCTTTTTGGACCCGGCCTCGTCGATCAGGTCGATGGCCTTGTCGGGGAGGAAGCGATCGGTGATGTAGCGGGACGACAACTGGGCGGCGGCCTCCAGTGCGGCCTCGTCGTAGCTGACCTGATGGTGCTGCTCGTAGCGCTCCTGGAGTCCTTTGAGTATCTCTTGGGTGGCCTCCACGCTGGGCTCCTCGACGAAGACGGGGGCGAACCTGCGCTCCAGGGCGGGGTCTTTCTCGATGTGCTTGCGGTACTCGTCGAGGGTGGTGGCGCCGATGCACTGGAGCTCGCCTCTGGCAAGCGCCGGCTTGAGCATGTTGGAGGCGTCGATGGCGCCCTCGGCGGCGCCCGCTCCGACGACGGTGTGAAGCTCGTCGATGAAGAGGATGATCTGCCCCTGGGCTTTGCGGATTTCGTCCATGACGGCTTTCATGCGCTCCTCGAACTCGCCGCGGAACTTGGAGCCGGCCACCATGGCGCCGAGGTCGAGGGCGATGACGCGCTTTCCTTTGAGGGTGCGGGGGGCCTCCCCGGAGGCGACCTTCTGGGCCAGGCCTTCGACCACCGCGGTCTTGCCGACGCCGGGATCGCCGATGAGGACGGGGTTGTTTTTGGTGCGGCGGCTGAGCACCTGGATGATGCGCTGAATCTCGCCGTCGCGGCCGATTACGGGGTCGAGCTTGCCCTGCTGGGCGAGCTCCGTGAGGTCTCGGCTGTAGCGCTCGAGGGCCTGGTAGCGATCCTCTGCGCCTTCGTCGGTGACACGCTGGCCGCCGCGGATGTCCACCAGGGCGCGATCGACGCCCTCGACCGTCACTCCGCGCGCCTTGAGAAGGCGGGCGGCCTCGGACTGGCCGTGCGCGAGCATCGCCAGCAACAGGTGCTCGACGGCGATCATGGTGTCCTGCATGCGCTGGGCCTGTTCCCACGCATAGCGTTCGAGGATCTCGGACAACTGCGGGGTGATGTAGACTTGCTGGGTGCCGCCGCCTCCGGCCTCCACTTTGGGGCCGCGCGCCAGCACGGCCTCGAGGTCCCGCTTGAGGCCGGCGGCCTCGCCGCCGGCGCGCTGAATGATGTCGGAAACCAGCCCGTCGGTGGACCCCAGCAGGGCCAGCAGCAGGTGCTCGACATCGACCTGAGAATGCTGATAGCGCCGAGCTAGCTCTTGGCTTGCCACCAGCGCTTGTTTTGCTCTATCAGTGAACTTATTTACGTCCATCTTCTTGGCTCCCGTCGCCTACGTGTGAGACGCGCTCACAGGTAGGTCATGATTACGGCCGCGCTGCTCAGGAGGAAGAAGAGCAGCAGCATGACTCCACAGATGCGAGTGGTGAGATCGTAAGAGCGGCTCTGCTCCAGGCTCAGCACCCGCTGTAGCCGCCACATGGTGAACGGCCAGGCCCCGAAGCCCCAAATGAATGCTCTCACGACGGCCTGTGCCAGCGCGTAGATTGAGGCGCCGCTGCCGAACCCGAGCAGCTTGAGGATCAGCCAGAAGAGCAGGCCTCCCCCAACGCCGATCTGTGCGGAGAGTCCCGCCAGCTCGGAATCGGCCTTCTCGGAAAGCTGCACGCGAAGCGTGACGAAGGCGACCGCAAAGCCAATCGCGCAGAAGACCAGCAGCATCCAGAAGCCGAAGGGATCACCGCGGGGCATCGATTCGGCCTAGCCCCTGGCGCCCGCGGAAGGCCGGCGCAGGCGCGCGATTTCCTGATCCATCTGCTCCTGGCGTCGATCCATCTCCTCCTCGAACTCCTGGCGCATGGCCTCCATGCGCTCGAGGAGGTCCAGGACCATTTCGACGCCGGCCAGGTTGAGTCCGACACTGGTCAGGCGCTGGATTTTCCCCAGCCGCTCGATATCCAGATCCGAATAGAGGCGGATGTTGTTGTCGTTTCTCTTCGGCTTGACCAGACCCAGGCGTTCGTACAGCCGCAAGGTCTGGGGGTGAACCTCAACCAGCCTCGCTGCCACGCTGATGACATATACGGGATCGTTCGAATTGCGTCTCATAATTTATCGCCTCCTCCCCTCGCCGCGGCATCACGCGCGAAGGTTGGCGCGTGGGCCATCTCGACGCAGCTCGCCGAGACGCCCAATTAGATCTTTCTCCTCTTTCGTTAGGTTGCTGGGGACGACGATGCGAATGCGCACGTACAGGTCCCCGCTGCCCCCGCCCTTCATGTGCGGCAGGCCCTTTCCGGAGAGCCGGAGCTGGCGGCCGGAGGAGGTTCCCGCCGGCAGCTTCGCGCTGACGTTCCCGTTGAGGGTGGGGACTTCGAGCTCGGCCCCGAGGGCCGCTTCGCTGTAGGTGACCGGCACCTCACAGTGGAGATCGTCTCCCTGGCGACGGAAGAACTCGTGGGGGGCGATGTTGGGGATCAGATACAGGTCCCCGGGCAGGCCGGAGGAGCCCATCATCCCTTGTCCGGCCAGGCGAATCTTGGATCCGGTCTGAACGCCGGCCGGAATCTTGACGTCCAGTCGCTTGACCTGCTCGACCCAGCCTTGCCCGCGACAGGTGGTGCAGGTTGCGCCCCGGCCCACGAGGCCGGCGCCCTTACAGGCCGGGCACATCTGGCGCATGGGAATGCTGATCTGGCGCGTGGTGGTATGGAAGGCGTCGGCCAGGGTGAGGTCTATCTGGACCTGCACGTCTTCTCCGCGCCGACGGCGGGTGGCGGTCTGGACGCCCCCGCCAACCATATCCTTGATTAAATCTTCGAGGCCGCCGAAGCCGGAGAAGTCGTAATCGGCGCCGCCGGCGGCGGTGCGATAGACGACTCCGCCGGGGACGCCGGCGCCGACGTGCTGCCACATATCGCCGAGGTGTCCGTATTGGTCGTACGGCCGTCGTTTCTCCGGGTCCCGGAGGACTTCGTAGGCCTCGCTGGCCTCCTTGAACTTGCTTTCGGCTTGTTTGTCGCCCGGGTTCACGTCCGGGTGGTACTTGCGCGCGAGACGGCGGAACGCCCGCTTGATTTCCTTCTCGTCGGCGTTCCGGCTAATGCCCAGGATCTGATAGTAGTCGCGCTGGCCTTGGGCCGCCATTCCTTTGTCCCTCACTCAACGTCGATGCGCACTCGCGCGGGCCCCTTGATCGAGGCCTTGGGGATCGATATTTGCAGCACGCCCGATCGGTAGGCGGCCTCCACCCGCGCCGGCTCAATGGGGACGCCAATGCGGAAGGAGCGCTCGAACCGCCCGGCGGGCCTTTCCAGCCGCAGAGTGCGACCTTCCCGGGAGGCCTTCCGCTCGCCCCGAATGGTGAGGGTGTCGGAGTCCACCTGGAGGTCGATATCTTCCCGGCTTACTCCCGGCAGGTCCACGGCGATGAGAAGGGAGTTTTCACTCTCGTGAATGTCGACGGCGGGAATCCAGGATTGCTCCTGGCCAGGGGCCGCGAGGCGGCCGCTGAAGGCCGGAGAAATCCGGTCCAGCTCCTGACGCAGCCGCTCCATGTGAGTGAAAATGTCCCAATCTCCTACCGACATTGGAGGCTCCCTCCGGGCGACGGGCCGGCTTTAGTCGCTCTCGCGGAACTCGGCATCGATCACTCCCTCGTCGCCACCTTCGGCGCCGGGCTGCTGACCGGCGGGGCCACCTTCGGGGGCGGCTCCCCCCTGCTGTTCGGCGGCCTGCTGATAGGCCATTTCGGAGATGCGGGCGAAGATGCTCTGGAGCTGCTCGGAGGCCGCGCGCAGGCGATCCATATCGTCGCCCTCGAGCGCCTTCCGCACTTCTGCGATGGCGCTCTGAGCCGCCTCCCGCTCGTTGGCCGGGACCTTGTCGCCCAGGTCCTTGAGGCTGCGCTCGGCCGTGTAGGTGAGCTGCTCGGCCTGATTGCGGGTGTCGACGTCTTCGCGGCGCTGGCGATCTTCCTCGGCGTGCTCTTCGGCGGACTCGACCATGCGTGCGACCTCTTCGCGCTCGAGCTGGCTGGAGCCGGAGATGGTGATCTCCTGCTTGTGGCCGGTGGCCATGTCCTTGGCGGCGACGTTGAGGATGCCGTTGACGTCGATGTTGAAGGTCACCTCGACTTTCGGGATGCCTCTGGGTGCGGGCGGGAGGCCGGTGAGCCGGAAGCGCCCGAGGCTGCGGTTGTCGGCGCTGCGGGTGCGCTCGCCCTGGAGGACGTGCACCTCCACCTCTGTCTGCCCGTCGGCCGAGGTGGTGTAGGTCTCGCTCTTTTGGGTGGGGATGGTGGTGTTGCGCGGGATCATGGTGTTCGTCACGCCGCCCAAGGTCTCCACGCCGAGCGAGAGCGGAGTGACGTCCAGCAGCAGCACGTCGTGCACCTCGCGGACGATGATGCCGGCCTGGATGGCGGCGCCCATGGCGACCACTTCGTCCGGGTTGACGCCTTTGTAAGGCTCTTTGCCGCCGGTCAGCCCGCGGATCAGTTCCTGCACCATGGGCATGCGGGTGGCGCCGCCGACGAGCACGACGGCGTCCAGCTTCTCGACCTTGAGCTTGGCGTCGGAAAGCGCCTGCTCGAAGGGGCCTCGCATGCGGTCGAGGAGGTCTTGGGTGAGCTCTTCGAACTTGGCGCGAGTGAGGTTCATGTCGAGGTGCTTGGGGCCGCTCTGGTCGGCGGTGATGAAGGGCAGGTTGACGCTGGTCTGCACCATGGTGGAGAGCTCGACCTTGGCCTTCTCGGCGGCCTCGCGGAGACGCTGAAGGGCCTGCCGGTCCTTGCGCAGGTCGATGCCCTGAGAGCGCTGGAACTCGTCGGCGACGTAGTTGACGATCCTCTCGTCCCAGTCGTCGCCGCCGAGGTGGGTATCGCCGTTGGTGGCCTTGACTTCGCAGACGGCCTCGCCGACCTCCAGTAGGGAGACGTCGAAGGTGCCTCCGCCCAGGTCCCAGACGAGGATGGTCTGCTCCTTTTCGGTGCTATCGCGACCGAACCCGTAGGCGAGAGAGGCCGCGGTGGGCTCGTTGATGATGCGGAGCACTTCGAGACCTGCGATTTCGCCGGCGTTCTTGGTGGCCGTGCGCTGCGCGTCGTTGAAGTAAGCGGGAACGGTGACGACGGCCTTGGTGACCTTCTCGCCGAGGTAGGCTTCGGCGTCCTCCTTGAGCTTGCGGAGGGTCATGGCCGAGATCTCTTCCGGCGTGTATTCCTTGTCGCCGATTTTCACCACGACGACGCCGTTAGTGCCGGAGGCCACCTGGAAGGGGACCATCGAACGCTCTTGCTCGACTTCGGAGAAGCGACGCCCCATGAAACGCTTAATCGAGTAGACGGTGTTCTCGGCATTGATGATAGCCTGCCGCTTTGCCGGCTGGCCCACCAGTCGCTCTCCGCTCTTGGCGAATCCGACTACGGAGGGCGTGAGCCTGCTTCCCTCTGCATTTGTGATGACGACCGGCTGGCCGCCCTCGATCACGGCGACAACCGAGTTTGTCGTACCCAGGTCAATTCCGATAACTTTAGCCACCGCGGTTACCTCCCTCTGCGCTTAGGTGTATATGAGTTTACAAGTGAGAATGGGGTCTGTGAGCGCCATCCCGTTAGGCCTCTGAGCCTCTGGCACCCTCAGCCCCTCTCTTTTGCGCTCCAGGCGCATAAGTCTGTCCAATTATAGAGACTTGACAACAATGTTGTCAAGGGATAGTGGTGCGAAATCTGCACCAAGGGCGGCGCGTGAGGCTACGAAAGGGAGCTAGGAGTCGACGTGGAGCTGCCGGAGCTGCTCCTGCACGACCCACTGTAGATCGCCGGTGGCGGTCTCCTGGAGGCGTTGGAGCGCTTCTACGGCCTTATCGCCGCCGATCTGACCCAGCGCCACGGCGCTCCACTTCTGCACTTCGGGCTCGGGGCTGGAGAGGCCTGATACGAGCTGAGCGACGGCCGAGGGGTCCGGGCCCATGGCGGCGACGGATCGGGCGAGCTGGTAGCGCCTGGTGAGGGTTTCATTGGGGTCGGCGACGGCGGCCAGTAGCTGCTGGATGCAGCTGGGGCCGATCGCGCCCAGCGCTTCGACGGCCGCGTCGACGACGCGCCAATCCGAATCGGAGAGGGCGGCCATGAGCGGCGTGACGCCCCGGAGGTTGTCCGGCCAACCCAGGGCCATGGCGGCCGAGGCGCGCGCTTTGGCGTCGGGGTCATGGAGGGCGCTTATAAGGGCTTCCGTGACCTGCGGGGAACTGGATCCCACCAACGAGGCGGCGGCGCCCTGACGCATAGCCAGTTCGGGTGACTGCAGCTCCCGCACGAGGCCTGAGAAGGCGGGCTGGCCGATGCGCTGCAGGGC
>CAZWRO010000023.1:15748-17779 GCA_964635365.1 uncultured bacterium
GCCTCATCGCGAGTGCCACCGCCGGAGGCGACGGCTGTCCTGAGGACGGGCATGGCCCGCATCCCCTGCAGGGCAAGTGCGCGTCGCGCCCAGAGCCTGGGGGATTCTTCGGAATCTGCGAGGAGCATGCCAAGGACACCAAGGGATTGCTCGCCAAGGGCGCTGTTCCCTTCCTCGAGGGCGATTGCGCCAAGGGCCTCGGCCGTCTTGCTGCGCCGGATGATTGGCTGGGCGGAGAGGGAGTCGGCCAGCTTCTCTCTCTCGAGCAGCCAGCGGGCGGAGGCCACACGTAGCGACATGTCGTTGCTGCTGAGCCCGCGTATGCGCTCCCGCTTAGCCAGGGCGCGCGCTGTCAGCCACCCGATGAGAACGAGGACGACGGCTGCAAGCGCTAGGTACGGCCAAGGTCGGCGACGAGTCTCCATCAGCGGCTCCTCTTTCGCTCACGACGATACTCGGGCATTCGACGACCTGGAAGGAGAATCCTTTTCGCTCCTGAGGTGGGCGGCCGAATGTGGAATATTCCCCTTGAGCGGACGGCCATTGCGTACCCCATGTGGTATGTCGGGGAGGCACCTATTGACCATGAGATCGCTGGATATTCTGGTAGTCGACGACGAAGGCAGCATCCGTCGCCTACTCCGGGACGTCCTGACCCATTTCGGACACCAGGTAGTCACCTGCCAGGACGGAGGCAGCGCGCTCGAGGTCGCGGCGGAGCGTGATTTCGACCTGGTATTTCTGGATATTCGGATGCCCGGCATGACCGGCGTCGAGGTGTTGAAGAAGCTGCGCGAGGTTCGCCCGGACAGTATCTTCGTGATGATCACCGGGTATGCTCGCGACGACATTGTTGAGGACTGCCTGAGAAGCGGAGCCTCGGACTGCCTCGGCAAGCCCTTCAGCCTTGCGCAGGTGAAGAAGCTGCTGGACGAGATCGGCTCGCGCATAGCGGTAGCCGCCGAGTAGGCGGCTCCCGGTAGGTGGCCGCCGAGTAGGCGGCTCCCGGTATCGCGTTGCGCGTCAGTATCCTTCCAGCTCGTCGCGGCCGGTGCGCGTCATGAGCGAGCGCACGGCCTCCCGGGGATCGACTTCCTCAAACAGGACGGCATGTACGGCCGCGGCAATGGGCATTTCCACTCCCGCACGTTCGGCCAGGCGCAAGGCGGCGCGCGTGGTCTCGACTCCCTCCGGCACCTGCGGCAGATGGTCGGAGAGGATGTCCGCCAGCTTGCGTCCTTGGGCCAACTCGTACCCAACGGTGTGGTTTCGGCTCTTGCGCCCGGCGCAAGTGGCCACCAGGTCCCCCATGCCCGATAGTCCACGGAAGGTCTCGGCCCGCGCTCCGAGAGCTACTCCGAGCCTAGTGATCTCGGCGAGGCCGCGGGTGAGGAGCGCGGCTTTGGTGTTGTCGCCGAATCCGAGGCCGTCACCCACTCCGGCGCCGATGGCGATGATGTTCTTGAGGGCGCCGCCCAGCTCGACTCCGAGCACGTCGGGGTTGGTGTAGACGCGAAACCGGGGCGTGCTGAGGGCGGCTTGGACCCGATCTGCAAACCCGCCGTCCTGGCAGGCAGCCACGGTGGCGGTGGCGACCCCGGCCGCCACTTCCGGCGCCAGGTTGGGCCCCGAAAGCACCGCGATGCGGCCTCCGCCCTTGAGCCCGAGACGGTCCTCGATCAGCTCTGACAGGCGGCGACCGGTTTCGTGCTCCAACCCCTTGGCCGCACTGACGAGGCCCTGATCGGCGGTGACGTGAGGGGCGAGCTGGTCGCAGACTACGCGCATTCCCTGGGAGGGTACGGCCACAATGAGTATGGAGGCGCCGGCCGCCGCCCGGCCCAGGTCGGCCGTGGCTTCGACGGAAGGCGGGAGCTCGAACTCGGACAGGTATTCGGGGTTTCGGCGGTGGCGCGCGATGGCTTCGGCGATATCGGCGCGGCGCGCCCAGAGCTGCACCCGCCAGCCGGCCTGGCCGAGCACCGCGCTGAGTGCGGTTCCCCAGCTTCCGGCGCCGATGATGGCGATTGT
>CAZWRO010000024.1:0-5021 GCA_964635365.1 uncultured bacterium
GTTGTGCAGAGCCTTCTCCACCGTCTGCCCCTGCGCGTCCATGATCGTCTTCTTCAGGGTGATTACTATCCTCGCCTTGGCCATCGCGCCGCCTCCTGGTCTGCGCTGCGTCGTGGACCCCGTCCCCTCACCCCCCACCATTTTATATCTTCCTGCTCGCCCCCTACGGCCCCTCTTCCGAAGCTTCTTCCATCGACTATGTTTGCGGATGATGGCAGGGGCCGGGCCGATATCGTGTCGAATCTATACACGGGAAGCGGCCGACTGCATCGGCCCAACGCCGGCACGAGGCCGCCACGACCGTCACTTCGGGAGGACTCCTCGCATGCCGTCACAAAGCGGACAAGTCAGCGCCGCCCCCACCTTCCAGATCGGACCGGAGGCCTTCGCGAAGTCCCGCGACACCGCCCTCTGGTGGCTTACCAACGCCGGCTTCCTCCTCAACTCCCACGGCGTCCTGCTCATGATCGACCCCGCCATCTCAATGCACCCCGAATCACCGGGGACCAGCGAGACCGGGCTCCGCCTCCTCGTCTCCCTGCCCATCGAGGCCGCCCGCGTGCCGCGGCTGGACGCCGTCCTCTACACCCACGCCGACGACGACCACTTCCCCCAGGCCACCGCGCGCGCCCTCCTCCGCACCGGGGCCCGTTTCATCGGCCCACCCCCCGTCACCCGCCGCATGCTCGACTTGGGCCTTCCCGAGGACCGCGCCCACGTCGCCCGCGCCAGCGAGAGCTTCGAAGTAGGTCGCATCAAGATCACCCCCACTCCGGCCGACCACCCCTGGCAGCTGCGGGACCCCCAGAAGTTCGGGCCCCCCTGGGGACCGGCCGACTGCTGTGGCTACCTCATCGAAACTCGCGACGGGACCATCTGGTGTCCGGGAGACACCCGGCTAATGGACGAGCACGTGCAGATGCAGAACCTCGACCTGCTGCTGCTCGACGTCGGCCACTCCGAGTACCACCTCGGCGTCGAGAACGCCGCCCGCCTCGCCAACCTGCTCGACGTCCCCCACCTCATTCCCTACCACTGGGGGACGTACGACGCCCCCGACCACCCCGCCTACAACGGCGACCCGGCCGAAGTGGCCGGGAAGCTGCGCGATGCTGAAAAGCGGTTCCACACACTCGCCCCGGGCGAGCGCTTCCAGTTGCGCCGCGCTAACTAGCGCGGCCAATTACACCGCCCGCATTGAGGAAATCCCTTAGCCCGTCGGGGACAATATCACCCTCTGCCCGCCCATCAACTCCACCAACACCTCCGGCACCGCCACCGACCCATCTTCCTGCTGGTAGTTCTCCAGGATTGCCGCCAACGTTCGCCCCACCGCCAGGCCCGACCCGTTCAGCGTATGCACGAACTCCGGCTTCGCCCCCCACTCCCTACGAAACCGCACATTCGCCCGCCGCGCCTGCCAATCGAGACAATTCGAGCAAGAGCTCAGCTCCATCCAGCTTCCCGTCCCCGGGAACCAGGCCATCGGATCATAGGCCTTCGTGGCTTCAATGCTCATCTCCCCCGCGCATAGCAGCGCCAGCCGATAGGGCAGGCCGAGACGCTGGTAGACGGTTTCCGCGTTCTCCACCAGCCACTCCAGCTCCTCCGCAGACGTCTCCGGCCTCACGAACTTGAACATCTCCACCTTATCGAACTGGAACTGCCGAATCAGCCCCCGCGATTCCTTCCCCGCGCCGAACTTCTCATAGCGGAAGCACGGCGTGTGCGCCACGTAGTACCGCGGCAGCGTCTCCCCCTCCAGAATCTCATCCCGGTGCAGGTTGGCCAGCGCCGCCTCCGCCGTCGGTATCAAGAACATGTCGTTCTCGCGCACGTGGAACTGATCTTCCTCGAACTTGGGAAGATGCCCCGAAGCGACCAACGAATCGCGCCGGGCCAGCACCGGAGGCGCCACCTCCGTGTAGCCATGCTCCTTCGTATGGAGGTCGAGCATGAAGTTGATGAGCGCCCGCCGCAAGCGCGCCCCCGCGCCCTTGAACACCTCGAAGTGCGCGCCGGAGATGTTCGTCGCCCGCTCGAAATCGACGATATCGAGATCGACGGCGATCTCCCAGTGCGGCTTCGGCTCGAACGCGAACTCCCGCGGCTCCCCCCACTCGCGGACGATGACATTCTCCTCCTCGGTGGTACCCTGGGGAGTATCCTCCGCGACCAGGTTGGGAATGTCCAGCGCCAGGCTCTCCAGCTTCGCCTCCACCCCCCGCAGCTCTTCCTCGAGCGCCTTGATGCGTTCCCCCACCGTCCGCATCTCCGCAATCGTCTCCGCCGCGTCGCCCCCCGCTCGC
This sequence comes from uncultured bacterium, assembly GCA_964635365.1. GTDB lineage: Bacteria > Armatimonadota > Hebobacteria > Hebobacterales > Hebobacteraceae > CAZWRO01. Next base: position 2,310 of record CAZWRO010000024.1, read on the forward strand.
TTCACCTTCGCGATCTCTTCGCTCACGCGGTTGCGTTCCGCTCGCAGCGACTCGACCTCCACCAATAGCGCGCGCCGGCGTTCGTCCGCCTTCAACAGCGCGTCGACCGCCGCGTCATCGCCCCCGCGCCCCTTCATCGACCGGCGAACGCGGTCCGGATCGTTACGGATGAGTTGGATGTCGAGCATGGAAGTCCCCCGCCTAAAGCAATGGCGCGGCGCGATTATAGCCAGTCCGCCCTCCCGCGGTCAACCGCGCGGCTCAGCCGTGGCCCTCCGCCACCAACGACTTCAAGTACGCCAGATCCTCCCGCGTCACGCGCAGCAGGTCCTCTCGCGACAGGTCCTCGTACTCGCTGTGCAGACTGATCGGCCCGTTGTAATTGATGGAGCCCAGCAATTCGAGCACCTGCCGCCAATCCACGATGCCCTCCCGCAGCGGCACCGTGTGGTGCTCCCACTTCACCTCTCCAGCTTTCTCCGTGCGGAACCAGCCGGGGCTCTTGACCGCCACCAGCGACAGGTGCGACCGCACCATGCTGAACGCCATCGGCAGCCACTCCCCGTCGATGGCCAGATGGCCGGGATCGATATACACCCCGATGTAGCGCGGGTCGAACTCCTTCACCAAGTGCATCGCCCCCGCGCAGTTGGAGCCGTAGTACTCGTCCGAGTGCGTGTGCACCGAAACGCACACATCATGCTTTCGGCACAGCTTCTCGAAGCCCGCAAGCGCCTTCCGGATGCTGTCCACCTGCTCCCAGTACGGCTCTCCCTGGTACACCCAATATCCCAGCTTGATCCGCCGACAGCCGATGGCCGCGCAGGCCGCCAGCAGCGGCTCCACCTCCGGCTTCGTCGGATCGATGAAATCGAAGTTCGTTGTCACCAGGCCAACCGTCAGCCCGCGCGCCTCCCACTCCTTCGCCGCCGCGGGCAGCGCCGTCGACACGTTCTCCGGGCTGATCGGATACCCCGGCCGCACCGCCAGGTCGAACCCGTCGAAACCCAAGTCCTGAATCGTATCCGCAAGCTGCTCCACGCTCAGGTCCTTCAGCAGCTTAGTGAACATCACAAACTGCACGATCTGCCTCCCTTGCTTGTCAACCCGTTGCTCGGACTACTTCAACCGCGGCACCATCTTGCCGTGGGCCTCGAACAAGTCGTCCACCATGGCATAGATCTCGTCGATGCTCAGCTCCGCCGAAGCGTGCATATCCAGCAGCGCCGCCTGGTAGATGTGATCCTTCCTCCCGGTGAAGAACCCCTCGACGGTCAGCTCGTGCACGTTCAGCGTATTGCGGATCACTCCCGCCAGCTGAGGCGGCAGCTCGCCCACGTGGCAGGGCTGAATCCCATTCCTGTCCACCAAGCACGGCACCTCCACCGAGCACCCTTGCCGCACGTTCGTGATGATACCGTGGTTGGGAACGTTGCCGTAGATCACAACGGGCTCCCCGGTCTCGTGCGCGTGCAGGATCAACCCACAGTACTCGTGGCTCCGCTGCACCTCGAGTTCCTTGTCGCTGAACATCTCCTTCCTGATCCGCTTCCACCGCTTGTCGATGTCCACACACCGCCTCACGTACTCATCGATCGGAATCCCGTAGCGATCGATGAGATCCGGCCGGTCCCGGCGAATGAACCAGGACACATACTCCGAGAAGTGCTCGCTCGACTCGCTCACGAAATAGCCCAGCCGATTGAACACCTCGAAGCGCACCGCGTCCTGCTGCCAGATATCCGGATCCGCCATCGCTTTCCGCAGGCGCGGGTAAACGTCTTTGCCGTTGCGCTCCAACTTCAAGTAGAAGTTCATGTGGTTGATACCGGCCGCCTGGTACACCAGCTCCTCGAACGGAATGCCCATGTACCGCGCCAGGCGGGCCGCCGTCCCTTGCACGCTGTGGCAGAGCCCCACCGTCTGGATGCTCGTCGCCCGCGTCACCGCCCAGCACACCATCGCCATCGGGTTCGCGTAGTTGATAAAGATCGCCCGCGGACACAGCTCCTCCATCTCCTGCGCGATCTTCACCATCACCGGCATCGTTCGCAGCGCTCGGAAAATGCCTCCGATACCGTTCGTGTCCGCAATCGTTTGCTGCAGCCCGTACCTCCTCGGCACCTCGAAGTCGATCTTCGTCGCCGCGAATCCGCCCACCTGAATCGTGTTGATGACGTAATCGGCCCCCTCCAGCGCCGGCTTCCGCGTCTTGTGCGTCGTGATCTTCGGGTGCGCCCCCAGCGCCGTCGCCAGCTTCCGCGCCATCCGCTCCGCCACCGCAAGGCGGTCCGAGCTAATATCCATCAACGCGATGTGAGGCTCCTTGAACTCCGGCCACGACATGATGTCGCCCAGCAGATGCTGAGCGAAGACCACGCTGCCCGCTCCGATCATTGCGATCTTCGGTCGCTTCTTAGCCATAACCATGCTCTCCTTAGCTTCACTGCGGTGCGCCTCCGCCCGCGCGCGGCTCCCCCCATTCGCGGGCGCGACACCAGACCGTCTCCGCGGGTTCGCTAGCCCCTGTTGCGAGTCCTGCCTCCACCTCAATAGGTACTCGCCGCGCGGTGGCGAAACTGGCCCTCGCGACGCCGACCGCCCGGGTGCGGTCCGCCGACAGAATGCTGATTACAGGACCCAATCTCATGACCGAGAAGCTGGCAATCGACGGTGGCGATCCGATCCGCAAGGAGCCCTTCCCCTCCCGCG
>CAZWRO010000024.1:5121-9126 GCA_964635365.1 uncultured bacterium
AAGCTGGCAATCGACGGTGGCGATCCGATCCGCAAGGAGCCCTTCCCCTCCCGCGCCGGCAGCGTGGGGGAGGAGGAGCTCTCTCAGCTCGCCGAAGTCGTCAAGACCGGCCACCTGTCTCGACTCGGAGGCGCCAAGACCAAGGAGGTGGAGGATCGCTTCGCCTCCCTCCTCGGCCGGAAGCACGCGCTCGCCGTCACCTCCGGAACGGCCGCGCTGCACACCGCCGTGGGCGCCATCAACCCCGAGCCCGGAGACGAGATCATCGTCCCCCCGCTCACGGACATGGGCACCGTCATCGGCGTCATCTACCAGAACGCGCTGCCGATCTTCGCCGACGTCAAGCCCGGCGGCTTCCACCTCGATCCCCAGGCCGTCAGGCAGCAGATCACCGACCGCACCCGCGCCATCATCGTCGTCCACAATTGGGGCGCACCCGCCGACATGGACGAGTTCCTCGCCATCTCCGAAGAACACGATATCCCCCTCATTGAGGACTGCGCCCAGGCCTACCTCACCACCTGCGGCGGCCGGCTCGCCGGCACCATGGGCGAAGTCGGCTGCTTCAGCCTCCAGCAATCCAAGCACATCACCTGCGGCGACGGCGGCCTGCTCGTCACCGACCGGGACGACCTCGCCGAGCGCGCCCGCCTCTTCGCCGACAAGGGTTGGGATCGCTCCGCCCTCGACCGCGGCCATCTCTTCGTCGGCCTCAACTACCGCATCACCGAGCTCCAATCCGCCGTCGCGCTCGCCCAGCTATCGAAGATAGAGCAGTTCATCGCCCGCCGGCGCGCCCTCGCCGACCTGCTGTCCCACCAGCTCGTCGGCCTCCCCGGCCTCCATACCCCTCCCGACAGCGCCTCCGGAAACACCCACTGGTTCTATCCCCTGCGCCTCGAAGAAGCCGAGTTCGGCCTCTCCCGCGACCGCTTCATCGCCGCCCTCAACGCCGAGGGAATCCCGGCCTGGGTCTGGCTCGCCGGACAGCCGCTCTACCTGTTCGACGCCCTCCGACTCCGCCGCGCCTTCGGCACCTCCCACCACCCCTTCGACTCCCCCTATGCCTCGCGCCGCGTCGAATACGGCCCCGGACTCTGCCCCAACGCCGAACGAGTCATGCGAGAGGTCGTCGTCCTCACCATCCACGAGCAATACACCGAGCAAGACATCGCCGACATGGCCGCCGCCATCCACAAGGTCGCGCGCGCCGGCCGGCCATCCAATAGCTAGGAGGAACCATGCAGTTCGCCAATCCCTTCACCGCCCCGGGAAACTGGTACAAAGGCAATCTCCACACCCACACCACCCGCTCCGACGGACACTTCGATCCCGAAGAGGTCGTGCGCCGCTACCGCGAGGCCGACTACGACTTCCTCGCTCTCACCGACCACCACGTCGTCACCCAGCTTCCCGACGCCTCCGACGACGACTTCCTCCTCCTGCTTGGGACGGAGATGGACGGCGACCACGGCGAAGTCGCCGAGAGCGTCCACCTCCTCGCCTTCGGCCTCTCCGAGGCGGCCGACGTCCCCCTCAAACCTCGCGTCCCCGAGGCCATCGCCTGGGCGAAAGACCACGGCGGCGAGGCCGTCCTCGCCCATCCCTACTGGTCCGGCCTGGTCCTCGCCGACATGCTTCGCTGGGAGGGATACCTCGGCCTCGAGGTGTTCAACACCGGCTGCCACTTCGAGCTCGCCAAGGGCTACTCCGCCGTCCACTGGGACGACCTCCTCGGGCGGGGCCGCCGTCTCTCCGGCTTCGCCGTAGACGACTCCCACCACCGGGCCAGCGACCATCGCCCACTCGACACCGCCCGCGCCTGGGTCATGGTGAAGGCCCCGGAGCTGACCCGTGAGGCCATCATGACCTCTCTGCGCGCCGGCCTCTTCTACTCCTCCTGGGGCCCCACCCTTCACGACCTGACCATCGCCGGCGACCTGGTCACCGCCCGCACCTCTCCCGTCCAGCAGTTGAGCTTCGTCGCCCAGCGCTGGGCCGGCGAGAGCTTCTTCCCGAAAGACCAGCCCACCATTTCCCAGGCCACCTACCAGCTCCGCGGCCACGAAGAATACCTGCGCCTCGAATGTCGAGACCTCGAAGGCCGCTGGGCCTGGTCCAACCCCATCTTCTTCTAGCTCCCAGACGGCCACTCTGAAATGAAAGCGAGGTCGCCCTTCCGGGGCGACCTCGCTCTAGTTCCTCTTCCAGTTTGAATCAGTTCACAGCGGCAGCGACACCGGCTGGCCCAGCTCCGCCGAGCGGTAAATCGCCACCACCATTTCCAGCGCCTTCCGTCCATCCTCTCCGGTCACCGGCGGCGTGTCACCAGCTCTCACCGCCGCCGCGAAGGCGTTGTAGAAGCCAATGTGCATGGGGTCCTCGAAGTCGCGGGTCACCCACTCCTGGGCCGGTATCCCGGCCGCCGCTTCTCGCAGATACACCTCGCAGTTCCCGCTCCACAGCCCGAAACGGCACTGACCCTTCGTGCCGGCCACGACCACGTCGGCCTCCTTGCTTGAGCCCGGGAAGCAGGAAGAACCCTCCACTACTCCAACCGCGTCGTTCTCATACCTCAGACAGGCCGCGCCCAGATCCTCGACCTCCACCTCAGTGGCGAACGTGCCCAGCTCAGAGTAAGCGCGCGTCACCTCCAACCCGGTGATCGCCCGCGCCAGGTCCAGGTGGTGGATCAGATTCGTAATGATCACGCCGCCGCCGCTGGCCTGCTTCGACTTACGCCACTCGGTCACCGTGCGCCCCGAGAACCCTCCCGTCCAGTAAGACTCCTTCTTATCTCCCAGGTTGCGCAGCCGTACCTCCATCACCTCGCCCAACGCGCCCGACTCGATAAGCTCCTTCGTCAGCTCGGCCGCGCCCGTGTAACGCAGCGGGAAGCAAGTCGCCAGCGGCACCTTCGCCTCCTTCGCCGCCGCCACTATCCCGGCCGCGTCCTCCATGCTGGCCGCCAGAGGCTTCTCGCAGACTATCGCCTTTCCCGCCTTCGCCGCCCGCGACACCAGATCGAGGTGCGTGAAGGCCGGCGTGGCTATCGTCACCGCCTCCACCTCCGCCCGCGCCAGCATCTCCTCTACGTTCGTCGTCCACGGGACTCCGCATTCCTCGCCCAATCGCTTCGCCGACGACTCCGCCACGTCCGTGCAGGCCACCAGCTTCACGCTCTCCGCGGCCTCGAGGGCCTTCGTATGGGTCGGCGCAATGTCGCCGCACCCGATCAGACCAATACCCAGTGGTTTTCCTGCCATCTCTCTAACCTGTGCTCCCTCTCAAGTAGTCCGCGAACCTCGGCACTTCCACCATCGCGTCCTTCCCCGGCTCCTCATACTCGATAGACAGGAGGCCTCGGTACCCGACCTTCCGCATGATCTCGGCCACCCGCCTGTAATCGACTACGTCGGGCGTCCCCGCAAAATCCGAAGTCGGCTTCGCATGCGTCATCACCGTGTACGGAGCCGTCATCTCGAACTCGGCGTACGGGTCCTTCGAGTAGTTACCGAAGTCCAGCAGCGCCCCCACCCAGTCCGAACCCACGCCCTTCAGAATCCGAATCAGGCCCTCCGCCGTTCCCGTCAGGCCTCCGTGGTTCTCCAGCCCGATCACCACTCCCGCCTGCTCGGCCTGCTTCGCGCACTCCTTGAGCCCGGCCACCGTCCACCCGAAGGCCTCATCCTCCGTCGCCCCCTCCGGCGTCTCGCCCGCGAACACTCGCAGACACGGCGACCCGAGCGACTTTGAAATATCGAGCCATTCCTTCACGAACTCGATGTGCTTCGCGCGCGCCTCCGCCTCCGGCAGACAGAAGGCTCCTCCAATGGCCGTACCGGCAAGCTCCAACCCCTTCCGGAAGAGGTGCCTCTTCAGACTATTGAGATAGGCCGGGCTCGTCTCCGGGAAGTAGTACTGCGTCAGCTCCACCCCGTCGAGGCCCATCTCCGCACAAATATCGGCGTACTTCTCCAGGCTGAGCCCCTTCTCCCTGAAGTA
>CAZWRO010000024.1:9226-11710 GCA_964635365.1 uncultured bacterium
GGCGCTCAGCACTTCGCTGCTCCTCGCGGGCTTGCGCAAGTAATGACTGATTCCCAGCTCCCGCACGGCCTCTTCCTCTTCCTGGCCGGCGCTGCCCGTCAACACCACCACCGGCAGCCCGCTGAGCATCACCTTTCGCAGGAACGACAAGACCGAAATGCCGCTCTCCAGAGGCAGATTGATGTCCAGCAACACCACCCCGGGAAGCTCGGCCTCCGGTGCCGTCAGCGCAACCATCGCGTCCACACCATTACGCGCCTTCAGCACCTCATAGCCATTGCTGCTTAGGAGTTCGTCCAGGAAGCTCATTACCTCGGCGTCGTCCTCGACCACCAAGACCACGCGCGACTTCTCCACCGAACCGCCGCCATTCACGTCTCTGCCCTCTCAACGTGACGCTACGGTGTGCGCGGGCCCGCTGGGATGATACGTTCTCCGCATACCGAGGTTCCAGACGAACACTTCTCGGTGGCTGCGACGTGATCTGACGGCAGCCGAGACATGCACGTCGGAAACCGACCTATCCAGCCTTAGCAGGGGCTTCCCGTAGCCAGGACTCGTTGCGCTCACCAGCAGGGAGTTTCCGTAAGGGCGCGTCGATACCTTCCGCCCCTCCTTGCGAGAACCCGCGAAAGGATTGGCGAGCGACCAAGTCACGGGGTTGCGGCGAAAGATCGATCAGCCGGCGGCCGGCGCTCCGACCCCCTTGGCCTCACGCAGCGCCTTGTCCACCACTTCGACCAAGTGCCGTGCCGGCACCGGCTTCACCAGAAACTCGCTAATCTCCAGCCCACTCGACCGTATCTGGGACTCCATATCGGCCTGACCCGTCAGGATTACAACCGGCAGCGCGCGGGTGGAGCCATTCTTGCGGAGCATCGTCAGCAGCTCGAGCCCGCCGTGGTCCGGCAGACCCAAATCCAGCACCATTAGCTCCGGCGCAAGGCCATCCGAAGCCAGCACCGCGGCCACGGCCTCCGCCTCGTTTTGCGCGATGCCGACTCGATAGCCGCCGCCCTCGAGAATATCCCCGACGACAGCGCCCACCTCCGGGTCATCATCTACCACCAATATGAAAGGACGCTTCTGGTCCGGCTTCCCGCGAAGTCTCGCCTGCGCGTGGACCACGCGCTCCAGCTGCCGCGGCGCCAGCGCCCCAATATCAACCAGGATCTGCCCCAGGGGCTCCCCCGTATTGCCTTGCCGGTGAAGCGCTTCCCGCAGCTCCTCCGGCGTAATCGTCTCACTGGCCAGCAGCAACTGGCCCAGAAGCGCGTACGATTGACGCTCTTCCATCCAATGTCTCCAGTCCAAACCTCAGGTTTAACGCTCAGAACGGTATCCGCCGTTCCTATTCCACAGTTCCGAGGGATTTCTTGTCCCCCGCAGCCCATTCTAGGCCCGATTGCGCCTCTCCACGCGAGGAATCGTCGCCCCCGCGAAGAACCTTTTCCCAACCGACAAGCAAGGAGGCGAGGGAAATGGCACGTGGGACTCAGCTATCGCTGGCGCTGGAGAACAAGCCCGGACAGGTGGCGAAGGTGGCCGCCACTCTCGCGCGGGCCAAAGTCAACATCGAGGCAATCTCTGTCGTAGACTCCGCCGAGGTCGGCGTCGTCCGCCTCATCACCTCCTCCAACGCCAAAGCCCGGGCCGCCCTCAAGAAGGCCGGGCTGAACGTCGTACAGACCCCGGTCATCATCACCAAGCTCCCCAACGAGCCGGGCGCGCTCGCCAAAGCCGCGGGGAAGCTGGCCGCCGCCAAGGTCAACGTCGAGTACATCTACGGAAGCGCCGCCCGAAAGGGTCAGCCAAGCACCATCGTCATCGGAGTCTCGGACATCGAGCGGGCCGCCAAAGTCAAGCTCTAGCGGTCCCCGGCCGGCCCCAGGCCAAACGCAGGCGGCCCAGGTCCACCCCGGGCCGCCTCTGCGCGTCTCTCCTGGCCTCTAGTGCGGAATCGCCTGCAGCAACAGCCACACCGCCGCCGATATCACCGCCGACCCCGGAATCGTCAGCACCCACGCCCACACTACGCCGATCGTAACGCCCCAACGCACCGCCGACAGCCGGCGCGTCGAGCCCACGCCCACGATCGCCCCCGTAATCGTATGCGTCGTGCTCACCGGGATGCCGGCCGCCGCCGTCCCAAAAAGCGACACCGCGGCCGACGTCTCCGCGCAGAAGCCGTCCACCGGCTGGAGCTTCGTGATTCGCATCCCCATCGTCTTCACGATCCGCCACCCACCCGTCATCGTGCCCAAAGCTATCGCTGCGTGCGCCGTTAAAATCACCCATGTCGGCACGTAGAATGTCGGCCCCAGGTACCCCGAACTGAACAGCAGCACGGCGACGATTCCCATCGTCTTCTGGGCGTCGTTCGTCCCGTGCCCCAAGCTGTAAAGCGCCGCCGATACCAACTGCAGGCGCCGGAAATGATGCGCCGTCGACTTCGGTGAGCTGTGCCAGAAGATACGGCTTACG
>CAZWRO010000024.1:11810-17453 GCA_964635365.1 uncultured bacterium
GTCGTGGCCACGTGTACGCCGAACCCGAACGCGGCAACGAAATTGAAGAAGGCCGCCCAGAGCACCGCATACCCAGGCTTCAGCACCCGCGTCGAAACTACCGTCGCAATCGAGTTGGCCGCATCGTGAAAGCCATTGATGAAATCGAAGATGAACGCAATGACGCAGATCAGAACGACGTAGTTGAAATTAGGCTCCATTACCCCCAGCGCTTACGTGTGCTTGACTACGATGCCTTCCACAATCGAGGCCACGTCTTCGCACTTATCGATCGCGTTTTCTACGTGGTCGTAGATCTCCTTCCACTTCAACGCATACAGAGCATCCGTCCCCTGGAACAGATTCGCCAGCGCCCGCCGGCTCTGCTCGTCCCCGATGTTCTCCAAGCGGTGGATCTCTATGCAGTAGTCCAAAATGCGCCGCGCATTCTTCATGTCCGTCAGCCCACCCACCGCCTTCGCCAACACCTTCACGGTATCCAGTAGGGTGTCGGCCAGATTCATCATCTCCGGCGTCGCCTCGCCCGCCTCGTATAGGTACATCCGATCCGCCGTCGCCTCGATGTTGTCCAGAACGTCGTCCAGGCGGCCGGCCAGAGCGTGGATGTCCTCGTGGTCGAACGGCGTCACGAACGTCCGATTCAGTCGGTCGGCGATCTCATGTGTCGTGATGTCGCCTTCATGCTCGACCTCCTCGATCTGACTCCGCAGCTCGGCCGCCTCCGCAGGCCGCGACACCAGCTCCACGAGCAACTCGGCCCCCCTTACTATGTCCTTCGCCTGCCGGTCGAACAGCTCGAAGAACCGTTCTTCCCTTGGAATGAACCTCAGTTTCATCGCACTAGCCCCCTACCTGCTGCCCGGCTCACCATCTCCGGTCCACCTGTGAGTTCTGCTCCCACCTCGCGCAACCTCCTGCCCTCCCGCGTTAACCGCAGATCTTCTCCCTTCCCTCGCCGAGCGCCCGCCGACAGGTGAAGCTCCGCCAGCAGAGAAATGACCCGGCCGGGAGTTGCTCCCATGACCCCAAGGCAGCGCGTAGCGCGTGCCCTCGCCCCCACCCACAGCCTCGGACAAGACATCCCCCTCGAAGACCTCCTCCTCCTCGCCGAAGAGTGCCTCCGTCGACAATCCGCCGGCTGAACCCCGCGCCGCAAGCCTCCATGCAAAAGGGGTGACGCCGCGCGCATAGAACTCCTTCAACATCGAATAGGGGAGGACCGCCGATGGCCAAGTTGCAGGTCGGAGCAATGGATTACTTGCCTGAGTTCGTACGCGGCATGGAGAACCCCGGATTGCTCGTCGTCTCTCTCGACGGGCGCGGTCGGCCCAACACCATGACCGCCAGTTGGGGCTCCATCGGGATCTACTGGGGCCGCCCCATGTTCATCGCCCCCATCCGGAAATCCCGCTACACCCACGGCTGCATCGAGAAAACCGGCGACTTCACGCTCAACGTCCTGCCGCGCAAGCTGGCCGACCTCGCCACCTTCTGCGGCACCGTCTCCGGCCGAGATCACGACAAGTTCGCCGAGGCCAACCTCACCGCCGTCCGCAGCCTCAAGGTCAAGTCTCCCATCATCAAAGAGTGCCTGCTCCACTACGAGTGCCGAGTCGTCCATACCAACGCAGTGGCCCCGAAAGCCCTCATCAGCGACATCCTCCGGTCTCACTACGCCGACCGCGACTTCCATAGCTACTTTTTCGGAGAGATCGTCGCCGTTCGTGCCGAGCCCGCCCTCAGGCGTCGGATCTAGCGGCGGGGCCGTTGCCCTACCGCGGAAAGGGTCGGGCCGTTGCCCGGCCGCGGAGACGGCGGGGCGCCTCCAGCATGGCTCGACAACTGGCCGGACCAGCTAGATTCCGGGCCCTCATCTCCGGAACCGTGCAGATGGTCGGCTTCAGGGCCTTCGCCGAAATGCGGGCCCAAGGCCACGGAGCCACCGGCTGCGTGCGTAACCTGCCGACGGGAGAAGTGGAGGTCGTCGCCGAAGGAGACCGCTCGCTGCTCGAGCAGTTCCTGGGCGAGCTGCGCCGAGGTCCCAGCGGCGCCCGCGTGCAAAACGTGCTCGTAAGCTGGGAGACACCGCGCGGCGAGTTCGTCGATTTCTCCGTGCGCTACGGCGGCTGGTGACAGGCCCCAGCCCCAACAGCCAAAAACGCAAAGCCAGGAGGACAAGGTGGAGATCGTCGCCATCTGCGGAAGCCCCCGCGAAAACGGCAACACCGCCACCCTAATCGAGGCCGTGCTGGACGGCGCCCGGGAACGGGGCGCCACGACCACGCGCTTCGATCCGGCCAAGATGCGGATTGTCGACTGCAACGCCGACGCCGAGTGTCTCGTCAGCCCCGAGGCCGGCTGCAACATCGACGATGACATGCAGCACATCTACACCGCCCTCCGTCGCGCCGACGCCTGGGTGCTCGGCAGCCCCGTCTACCACGCCCACATCACCGGCACCCTCAAGCGCGTCATCGACCGCTTCTACGCCTTCTACACCAACCAGGGAGGCGAATGGCGTCTCGGATTGCAGGGCAAGCGACGCGGCCTCGTCATCGTGGTCCAGGCCGACCCCCAGATCGAGACCGCCCACCGCGTCGCCGAGTACCTCGAGCAGGTCCTCTCCGCCTACAACGTCGAGCTCGTCGGCCGCATCGCCGAGGCCAGCCTCCACAAGCCCGGAGACGCCGCCGCCAAGCCCGACCTGCTCGCTCGCGCCACCGATCTCGGCCGCGAGCTCGTCCTCAGCTAAGGCGCCACCCAGGCGCCCCCACTAACGCGTCGCGCACCCGTTCCTCCGGGCCGGGGGGCCCGGAGGAACCGTCGCCTCACCCGGCGTCAGCTACTCACCCTCTCGCAATCCCACCTGCTGCCCCCCTCCATCCAGCCCGACCCCACCCGCGCCCCCCTCGCCAACCGCCCTCCTGCGGTGGGCGCCTGGGAGAGGCCTCGCTGCGCTCAGGATGACACAGGGGGCAGGAGGCCGGCGGCCGCCGCTAACCCGCCACGGGGGGAAAAAAAGGTCTTGACAAGAGGTAAGACCGTGGTAAACTAATAATACGTTTATATAAGGTGAGGAGATTGATAGCCGATGCGAGGACGACCTGACAAGAAACTGGGAGAGCTGGAGCTGCAGATCCTCAACGTGCTGTGGCAGCACGGCCCCTCCACCGTGCGGGAGGTGCTGGACCAGCTCGAGGTGGAGTCGCAGCCCACCTACATGACCGTGCTCATCATGATGCGGCTGATGCAAGAGAAAGGCTACCTCGATCGGGACGAGCGGGGTCGGGCGCACGTTTATCGGACCCGCCTCCGGGAGCGCTCGGTGAAGCGGGGGCTGCTGCGGGACCTCGTCAAGGATGCGTTTCGGGGCTCTCCCGAGGCGCTCGTCGTCCGCCTGCTCGACGACCCGTCTATCACCGAGGAGGAGCTGGATCGCATCAGGACACTGCTCGCGAAGAGAGGGAAGAAGGGGGACTGACGATGGTTGCTCTAGAGAGATGGGCCGACGTGTGGGGCCTCGTCATGCTGACTATCATCTGCCAAGCGGGCCTGCTGGCAGTGCTGGCGCTTGGCTGCGAGTGGGCGCTACGGCTGCGGCCGGCGCGGGTGCGACACTGGCTGTGGTGGAGCGTCCTGCTGGCGCCGCTGCTCCTGGCGCCGGCGCGGCTGGCGCTGGAGAAGCGCGCGGCCACGCTGACCGTACCGGCCCCGCCGCCGCTGATTCGCGCTGTCTGGTTCACCCAGTCGCTCCTCCGGTCGGCTGAACCGCCGACGCTCTGGGAGGGGGCCGGCGGCTCCCCGGCCGCGGTGCCGGTGACGCCGCCGCGGAGCTTCGAACTATCGGCGAGCGTGGCGCTGCTGGCCGGCTGGCTGCTGGGATGCGCGGTCGTGGCGGGACGCCTCCTGCTGGGACATCGGTCGCTGCGCAGGCTGCTGGCCGCCAGCCAACCGGTGAGCGACGGCCCTGCGCGGGCACTGCTGGAGGCGCTCCGCCGGGAGGCGGGCGTGCGACAGGAGGTCGCGCTCCGCAGCACCACGCAACTCAGCGCGCCGCTGCTCTACGGCCTGCGGAGGCCGGCAATCCTGATGCCGCGGGAGTGGCTCGACTCGCTCCCACCAGAGGAGCTGCGCGTGGTGCTCGCGCACGAGGTGGCACACGTCAAGCGCGGCGATGTCCTGGGCAACCTGCTGCAGCGGATGGCCGAACTGCCCCTCTTCTTCCATCCCGCCGCCTGGCTCGCCGGCCGGCGGATCACGTTGGCGAGAGAGGAGCTCTGCGACGCGGTCGCGCTGAGCGAAGGCGCGGACCCGCACGGCTACGCGCTGTCGCTGCTGTCGGTGGCGGAGAAGACCCGCGGCCGGCTCGGCCTAGCCTCGGTGGGAGTGGCGGAAGGGAAGTTCACACTACTCAGACGAGTGGAGGCGATCATGAAAGGTGACGTAGCAGGTAGGATGAGCCGCCTGGCGGGCATAGTGCTCGTGGCGGTGATGTTGGTCGTCGCAGCTGCATTGGCCCTGGTGCAGATCGGGGCTCGGCAGGCGGCGGCTCAAGGAGGAGGCGGGGGAAGGGAAGGGGGAGGAGGAGGCGGCATCCACGAACCCTACCAGGTTAACGCCCCGACCAACCCTCCCCCGACACCAGAGTATACTGTCGCGGATCTCGATCCCAGTCTGGTGCACAGCTACCAGGTCAACCGGGTGGTTACGGACTTTCCCGACGTCGAGGATTTCTCCACCCCCGAGGCGGCCTATGCGACCATCCAACGGGCCTCGGCGCGAGGCGACCAGGGCATCTGGCGGCGCATCACGGGCCGTCCAGAGATAGTGTCGGCGCTTCCCCCCGCAGATGCTCCCCCAAAACCGGTGCCACCGGAGGCGGTCCGTGAGCGGCTCGGGTGTCGTGTCGTGGAGGTGTGGATCTACCGTGATTGGCACTGCCTGGTGATTGCGGAGCTGCCCTCGAATCCCCGGTACCAGTACGATATCCGGAGCCTCAGACTGGTAGACGGCCAGTGGCTGAATCTCGGAAGCAGTGCGGCTGCGAACCTGGAGCTAGCTAGGAGCCACTTCGTCCAAGCCTGCCTCAGCTACGACAAGCGGACCGAGAAGTACTACGAGGCCCTGGCGCACCCGGAATTGATCGTCCGGATGGCCACGACACTCTTCGAGGCGATCCAGGGCGCCGACTACGACTATTTCCTGAACTCCACCAAGATCGATGTGTGGCAGGAGTTCCCGCACCCGGACGATGTAGACTACACAGTCCATACGGACTGCCCGGGCTGGGTAGATTGGGTCTGCACCACTTTCAGGCGGAACCCCATCGTGCGGGTCGAACTGGGCGAGGTCTTCGAGGGGGAGTACGGTCGTCCCACGATCCCGTACAGGCTCACCCTGAGGGACGGCGCCATCCTGTCCGGAGATCTGCCGTTCAGGTACTACTGGGTCCGTGACAGTGATAACTGGACTGCGATGGAGGGCCTCGACTGGCACCTGTAAAGCGCCTTGAGTGGCGCCTGTAAAGAGCCTCGGCTGGCGCCTGCGCGACCCTAGCTAACGCGCCGCGCCCAGCCTCCCCGCTGGCGAGTCGTGCACGCGTTCCTCCGGGCCGCAGGCCCGGAGGAACGCGTGCCTCAACCC
>CAZWRO010000025.1:0-9470 GCA_964635365.1 uncultured bacterium
GGGAGGAATGACAGATGTCGGCTTTCAACGGACTCGGAATGCACCTGGGGAATCTTCCTCGCCTGTCTTCGGCGAAAACACGCTCGATCTCACCGGAGAACTTCACGGGCGAGAAGGGCAAGGGCGGGATGGCCACCGAGGGCACGGGCGCGAACGCGGCACGCGACCTCGGCCAGGGGTGGAAGGTCTCCCCCTGCATTCGCATCGGGCCGGGAGAGACTCGGGTGCTCGCCGACATCGACGAGGCGGGGGCCATTCAGCACATCTGGATGACGCCTACGGGCCACTGGCGCTTCAGCCTCCTTCGCATCTACTGGGACGGCCAGGAGCATCCCTCCGTCGAATGCCCGGTCGGCGACTTCTTCGCCTGCGGGTGGAACGAATACGCCCAGGTCTCGTCACTCGCCGTCTGCGTGAACCCCCGAAGCGGCCTCAACTCGTACTGGGAAATGCCCTTCCGCAAGAGCTGCAAGATGACCGTGACGAACATCGGACCTGAGGAAATGGTTCTCTTCTACCAGATCGACTACACCCTGACCGAGGTGCCGGAGGAGGCCGCCTACTTCCACGCTCAGTTCCGCCGCGTGAATCCCTTGCCGTACAAGAACGTGTATAGCATCCTGGACGGTGTCGAGGGGCGGGGTCAGTACGTGGGCACGTATATGGCCTGGGGCGTCAACAACTGTGGCTGGTGGGGTGAGGGCGAGATCAAGTTCTATCTCGACGGCGACGCGGAGTTCCCGACCATCTGCGGCACCGGCACGGAGGACTACTTCTGTGGATCGTATGACTTCGATCTGGGCAAGGAGAAGGGCGGCTACCGCGAGTTCACTACTCCTTATGCCGGACTGCCGCAGGTGATCCGGCCGGACGGGCTTTACGCCTCGCAGACGCGGTTCGGCATGTACCGCTGGCACATCATGGACCCGGTCCGCTTCGAGCAGGAACTGCGAATGACGATGCAGGCCTTGGGCTGGCGAAGCGGGCACCGATACTTGCCGCTCCAGGACGACATCGCCAGCGTCGCCTACTGGTATCAAGCCCTGCCGACGGCTGCCTTCCCGGCACTTCCGGACAGAGATGCTCTGGAGATTATCTAGGCGTCCACCAGAGCGCGGCAGTAGCGACAGCCTTTGGGCACTGACTTTCCGGAGAGGAAGTCTTCGCTCATCTGCCGCAGTTGCGGGGACGCAACGATCTGGCTCAGCGGCCGCTCGGAGGTGTCGCCGACCCGCGCCCGACCGTCGTAGTCGAAATGGCAGAGCGTCACCCAGCCGTTGGAGAGGACGGCGAGCTCTTTGCCGAAGTGGGGGCAGCAACCCGATGAGACGGGCGTATCGCCCCACATCCTGCGCCAGTTTCCCACCGGGCGAACGCTGACCGCAAGCCTGTCGGTCACCGGGAGAGATCCCGTTCCGGCGATCCCGTCGGCGTCGAGCGCTCGGCGCACACGTGCGAGGTCGGCGCCTTTCACCTGGCCGAAGATGGCGCTGATGCTGCGCTTCACGTCTTCGACGGATTCCTGCTCGACGACGTGGCCATCCTCTGGAGGGTCTGAGTCGTCTTGGTTGACACCAACCGACACCCGGAAGCGGGGCGACCTCTGCTGCGTCTTGTGCGACTCGGCCAAGGCCAAAGCCCTTTGGATCTGTCCCAGGTACGAGGCATACTCCAGAGGCGTCGTCCTGAGCATCTCGCAACTCTGACGGCTTACGGTCTGCATACTGATGCTGACTTCGGCGGCCTTGCAGGCGAGGATACCGCGGACGACGTCTTCCGTCAGCGCCCCGCCGTTCGTGAACAGCACGGGAACCATTCCGGCTTCGGCTGCTCGATCGACAATGGGAAAGACGTGCGGGTGCAGCAGGGGCTCCCCGAGCACGTGAAAGTAAATCGTCTTCCGGAACCCGAGCCCCTGGAGCTGGTCGATCAACTCAAAGGCGGCTTCTCGGTCCATATCTCTTCTTGGGCGCTCGGATAGGCCGGACGGGCAGAAGACGCAATCGAAATCGCAGCGATTCGTGATTTCGATGAAGAACCTATCGCAGGTACGCATCCGTTCCACCAGAGAATCCCCCTATGCTATGCTCCCTGGGCGGAGCCATCCCCGCCCGAGCCGGTTGTTCTGTTCTGCGCCCAACTGGCGCCAGGCTTGCGGAAGGAGTGGGCCCCATGCTTTCCGAACGGGAGACCAGTTGCGGATACCTCTATGTGAACCACCCCGAGACAGCAACAGCTCTAGCCAAAGCACGCAAGTTTCGTCGCCGAATTGCTGATAACGTAGGTGACGGGACACCGGGAGCGAAAGCGGGGCGAAGGCAACGATACACAGGATCTGAATGGGAGCCGGGCCGGCCCCTCAAGGGGAATAGCGGAGCGGAACGAGGCGGCTGGCCCGGCTCCCGTATTAGCTGCGTGTAACTGATACCACACCGGCGGGGCAGCTTACGATGCCCGGCGCCCACTAGTCGTGACCCGGCAGCTTCCCTGCTTTCTCAGGACGGTAGTCCTCCCATTTGGGAGTCTCCACGGCGGTAATCCCCAGCAGCATTGCCTTGGCGTCCGACGTGCCGCCCTCGTAGCGCAACTCGGGCATCGCCCGCGCCCCGCGCAACACCACGGACTCGATCTTCACCTCGGGTCGCGGGTTGGTCCATTCCAGGCCCCATATCACCAGGTGGGCGCCGCCCGGAAGCTCCCCGGCCGGCACCTCCCGCGCGTGATACAGCAGAGCGTAGCCCTCGTCCCAGGCGCCGACGTTCTCGGCGTACCGCACCTCGGCACCGCGCGTCAGCCCGTCGGCATACCGGATCTCGTACCAACCAAGCATCTCCGACGATTCTCGCGGATGGTTGGTTCCGTCTCCGGCGTGGATCGGCTCTCCCCCGCGCTCGGCGGCCACCTGCCAGAAGATCAGGCTGCCGTAGTTCCCGCCGACGGGGATGGGCGCGGAATCGTGTGGATAGTCGGCTTCAGGCTTGTGCAGTCGTTCCACGACAACCGCCGTCTTGTCGTCATTGCTCGACGGCTCCACCAGCTCATAAGGTATCCCGTCGTACTCCTGGTGACCGGTCCGCAGGCCACTCAGATCCCAGGCCTTTCCCTTGGCCGGCGCGTTGCAGGCCTGGCGAATCGAGATCACGTGCTTGCGCTTCGACGATGTCGCCTGGCTCCATAAGCGCGGCTTCTCCCAGCTTCTCCGCATTCGGTCGCGCACTGCGGGGAGCAGGCGCGCCGTCGCCTCGTCCGCTTCCCTGCCCTCGGGCGGGTTGTTCGACCAGAGCATGCTCGCGGCATACAGGGCGCTCGGATAGTGCATCTTCCCGAGTTCGAAGTCCTCCCAAGCGCACCAGGAGGAGACTTCGGCGCCCAGCACACTGGCGCGCGCGCTTCGCCCGCTCCAGTCCTCGAATGACCTACCATTGAAGTTCCCGTAGATCTGCTTGAAGCCCAGGTCGGCCAGCACACCGTCCCCGTCCTGCTCTCCGAGGTACCAGGACCAGTTGAGGATGGTGATGTGCGGCGCTGCCTCCGCTATCATCTTCGCCGCCGTTTCCGTGGTGGGGTGGTCGTACCAGACCTTGCCGTTGTCATGACTCCGCCGACGCGCGTTGTGCTTGGGTACGAGATGATCGCCCCACATCCAGGTGCCCAGCCCTCTTTCGGTGAGCCAAGACGTGACCTTCAGAACATCTTCTCCGAACAGCTGCCCGGTATCTCGCTCCCGGCACTTCGGGCAAAGCCCGGCCGCGCGCCACTCGTCGTGTCCGATATGCACGCTGCGGCATTTCGTCAGCTCGACGTAGGCCGACATCACGTCGAACAATATCTCGTAAGATTTCGGGTTGCAGGGGCAATAGGTGTCAGGGAAATCGGCCTCGGGAAGCTCCGCGATCTCCCGGTAGACAGTCGCCAGATAGAAGGCATGCGCCAGCGACGACATCTCGGGCACGAGGTCCAACTCGTAGTCCCGCGCCCAATCGCAGAGCTGGGCCAACTCATCCGGCTCGAGGTAGCGACCATCGGCGAGGTGCGTGTGCACCGAAGCGGCGAAGCGCCGGCCGGGACCGAGGGGAGTATGCTCGCCGTAAATGGGACCCGTGTCGCCGATGGCTCGCAGCTCGTCCACGAACCTGCGCCATCCCAACGCGATCTCCGGCCTGTCCGGCAGGCGCACTCCGCCACCCAACTCAACGAAGAGGCCGTTCAGCTTGTAACGCACCAGGACATCGCGCATGTATCGGCGGGCGTAGGCCAGGTGGTCCACCCCCGGCAGGTACAGGTGCACCATCCGCCGCGGCTTGTAGGGCCAGTCCCGGATCTCGGCGCCTCGCAGCACGACCTCGTCCCCTCGCCTCTCGGCGAGCTGAATCATGGTGGCCACCGCGTGCTGGGCTCCTCTCGGGTCCCGGCCGATCGCTTCCACGCGGCCGGCGGTTACGCTCAGCAGGTAGCCTTCCTCCCCCGGCAGGTTGCGGGGGGCGCTTCCTCCCCCGCTTTGGCCGGAAACGCGAATGTGGATGGGAACCTTGCCCTGCGGTGCTTCCGCTCCGACTATTCGAACGACGATGTCGAAGTCATCGGCGATCATATCGGCGAACAGCCGCAGCGGGGCCAAATCGGCTTCCCGAGCCTGCGCGGGCGCCACCAGCACGGCCCGGCTGAGGGGCAGCGCGTCGTCTCTGAGCTTCATCTCCTGCGGAGCAGGCCAGATCGGCTGGGCTCTGTCTAGCATCTCAATCTCCTGGTTATCATCATCGTGTCTCTCTTGCAACAGCCAGCCTCCCCACTTTGACCCGTCGCCGCCACTATCCTCTCCTCCAAGGACTCCGGGCCCGGCCGACGAATCTATGCGCCATGCCTCGGGTGTGGATCGATACGGACATAGGTACAGATGTGGATGATGCGGTGGCGCTGCTCTGCGCGGCCCGGCATCCGGAGATCGAGGTGGTCGGCATCTCGCTGGTGATGGGCCGCGTCGATATTCGCGCGTGGCTGGCCCAAGAGATGATGGCGCGGGCAGGCGTGAGCGGCCTTCCGGTGTTGCCTGGGGCAATGGCCCCCATGAGTACTCGAACTCACGACGAGGCGATGCCCTCCCACGGCCGCCTGGCGCCTGAGCTTCCCCCGATTTCCTCGAAGGACGATGACACCCGCATAGCAACCGTGGCGGAGGGAATGCGCGGCCTCTCGGAGCCCTTCCACCTGCTGACAATCGGGCCCCTCACGAATATCGGACGGCTCCTGCGCCGCAGTCCTGACATCGCAGAGCGCTGGCAGGGAGTCACCTGCATGGCCGGGCGGCTGGAGGGCAAGGCCGAGTACAACGTATTGGCCGACGCAGTTGCCGCCCGGATTGCCTTCGAGCGCCTGCGGCCCCGCGTGGTGGGGCTGGAGACTTGCAGCGACACCCTCCCCCGGCCCGAGGTGGAACAGCTCCTCGATGGCGCAGACCCCGCCTCCGGCTTCCTGCTCGACTGCTACCGGGAATATCGAACCCATCTCACCTGGCACGACGATCCCGAAAACGCTCCCCTCACGCTGTTCGACGCCATCACCTTGCTGTCGCTGGTTCAGCCGGAGGCGTTCGACTTCCAGCCAGTGCACGTGTTGGTGGAGACCGATGGCCGGCTCCGACTGACCGACGACGGCGCGCCCGTGCAGTATGCGCTGTCTCGGGACTGGCCCGCCATAAAGCAGAACATCGCCGCGCTTCTGCGCGGCGACGGCTCGTAGCAGGCTATCCTCGCGGCTTCCCGCGCCACCCGCGCGGCCTCACAGATGCAGGTCGGCGAACCCCCTGCTCCGCCGGTCCAGAGTGGTCATGTCCTCGATCAGATATCGATTCCCATCGGCGTCTCGGATCAGCACCCTGTTGCGCCCGACGTACCAGACGGATTCTCCTCGTGAAATGACCTCGAAGGTGCTCCACCCTCGGTCGGTCTCCACCTCCCAGGTGGCAATTCCCATCTTCTCTTCAACGCTGATGATGCGCGTGATGTGCGGCATGAAGTAGGCCTGATCGGCCTGGGCCAGCAGCAAGTCGAGCGATTCCCGGTCGAGGCCCTTGGGGTCGACGAGCAGACCGATCTCATTACCATCCTCGTCCAAGAAGTACAAGAATCGGTTTGGGCGCGAGATCGGGAACGCCGGCACGACGCGGAGGTTGGTGCAGACGCGCCCGTCCGGCAGCGTCAACTCCAGACGGCCGTGCTCATCGGTCCGCGCTCGTATGTTCGCCGAGTCCAGCACCGGCACCCGTTCTGCTTGCCAATCAGTCTTGGGGCTTCCGTCAGAGCTCACGCCTCACCCCCATTCACATCTTCGTCCTGTTCTGGTTCTGCATCGCGCTCGGAAGATTCGGACTCCTGCACCGCGGTAAGGTTCTGTGCCATCACGAGTCGTGCGTAGACGCCGGACTCTGTCATCAGCTCCTCGTGGCTGCCGACTTCCGCTATCCTCCCCTCTTCCAGCACGACGATCCGGTCTGCGTGCCTCAAAGTCGAGAGGCGATGTGCGATGGCGAACGTCGTACGATCGGCGACCAGACGTTGTATGGCCTCCTGTATCAGCAGTTCCGTCTCACTATCAACCGAGGAAGTCGCCTCGTCCAGGATCAGGAACCGCGGATTATGCAGGATGGCGCGGGCAATCGAGATGCGCTGGCGCTCTCCCCCCGAGAGTCGCACGCCTCGCTCCCCCACTTGCGCGTCGTACGCGTCCGGCTGCGCCATGATGAAATCGTGCGCGTTGGCCGTCTTCGCCGCGGCGATGATTTGCCGCTCTGTTGCGTCCTCCTTCGCGTAGGCGATGTTGTCCGCAACGCTACCATGGAACAGGAAGGGCTGCTGCAGCACGACGCCGATTTGGCTCCGCCATGACCTGAGGTCGTACTCTCGCAGGTCGTGCCCGTCCACGAGCACCATCCCGCTGTTCGGGTCGTAGAACCGACACACCAGGTTGATGATGGTGGTCTTTCCCACTCCCGTTCGCCCGACTAGCCCGATCATCTCTCCCGGCTTTACCTCGAGATTGATGTCATAGAGCACGGGCGCGCCGTCCTCGTAGCTGAAGTACACATTCTCGAACTTCACCGCGCCGGCGACCTCAGCGGCGGACCTGGTCTCTTTTGTTCGGTCCACCTCCGGCTCTGTATCCAGCACCTCGAAGACACGCTCCGCGGCAGTGGCCGCAAACTGGAAGCGCTCGTACAGTCGGCTGATCTGCCCGATGGGACCGTAGAACTGCCACAGGTAGGTGGTGAACGCGAAGATGGTCCCGAGCGAGATCGCACCGGACATGGCCCCCTTCGCCCCGAAGTACCACACGAGCAGGTAGCCAATCCCCACGATCCCCGCAATGGAGCTCATGAACGCGGCCCGCAGGCGGGCGGCGCTGATGCTCGTCTGAGTGTAGCCTTCATTCCGCAGGTCGAAGCGCTCGATCTCTCGCTCTTCCTGGGCAAAGGCCTTGACCACGCGCACTCCGGGAATGGCGTCGGCGAGGACCGCATGGATCCCACCCATTCTCCGGCGCGCACTCCGGTAGTAACGCCGCACCCGCGTGCGCACCAGTGTCGTCGAGAGCACGATCAACGGAATCGGAATCAGCGTCAGCGCGGCCAGCCTTGGATTCAGCCAGAACAGAATCGCGGTAATGATAATCAGGGTGAACGACTGGATGACGATCTCCTGCAAGTAATCGGCCACGAAGTCCTGAATGTGCCCGGTGTCGTGAGTGAGACGCGACATGAGCTGGCCCGTCTGTCGCCGCTCGTAGAAGCCCACCGTCAACTGCTGTAGATGGCTATAGGTCATCAGTCGCACATCGGCCACGACCCGCTGCCCCAGCCAGGCCAGCAGATAGGCGCGGGCATAAGTCAGCCCGGATCGAGCCACGAAGATCCCACCCAGCACCAGGATCAGCGGGCTCAGCAGCTCCCAACGTCCACCCTGTATCACATCGTCGATGATCTTCTTCGTGAGCAACGGGGGCATCAGTTGCACGAGAGCCGCCCCGCCGGCCAGGAGCAACCCCAGAGCCGCCTGCCATACATAGCCGCGGATGAACCCGAGCATCCGCCAGGCAAGCTGCTTTCGATCCATACACTGCGTACAAACGCCTTCGCGAGAGAGCACCCGCCCGCAGATGGCACAGCGCGCGGCCCCTTGCTGACCCACATCTCCGGTCAGCTCCACCGCCGGTCTTCCCAGCTCCGCCCTCCGCTTCGTTGCCATCTCAGCGAACTTGCGCGCCGTCTCCTCCACGTCCCGGGCGAGCGAACGCGTGAATCGCGCCAGCGGCTGCTTTTCGCCACCCACCACCACATCCAGCCGCCCGTTGCCGACGAACTCGCGCAGCTCCAGCCGCTCTACGTCCACCAGCGGCACCTGGGCCTGACACTTCAGTCCGTCCGAGTCCTCCCGCACCGCCACCAGCGTGGCCTCGGTCGTAACGACCCAGACATCCCCAAAGTGACCCGGGCCATGCAGGTTCGCGTGCTGGACCAGCCGGGCCCTCTCCTCAGGCAGCCGTTCCTGCAGCCACTCGGCCAGCTCAGCCGGGAGCCTATTGGTCTGCTCTTGTTCCTGCTCTGTGTCTGTCACTTTAGGGTCTATTTCAGCACCTGGCTCTCATCATGCCACACTATGGGACAACTGACAATTCTCTCGGCTGGCCCCGACTTTAGGGACCCACAGCCCCTGTGAGGCCGGGATCGGCCGCTTATCCCGGAATGAATCTCCGCCCGCGCACCGAACTACTTCTCCACGGCCTGCTACTCTTACTTCTATGCGCACGGAGGTTATCATGGTTACCTCGCACAACACTTTTCACGAAATCGAGCAAGCGAAGCCAGAAATCGCCATCCTGCCCATCGGCGCCATCGAGCAACACAGCTACCATCTTCCACTGGCAACCGATTATCTGGTAGCCCAGGCTTTGGGTCAGCGCGTGGCCGACCAATTAGACAACTGCTACCTTCTGCCGGCGCTGCCTTTCAGTTGCTCTCGCGAGCACTGCGACTTCTACGGCACAGTCTGGGTCCGCCCGTCCACCCTCGCCGCCATCGTCGAGGACCTGGTCGGTGCTCTGAAGCACCATGGCATCAGGAAGATCGTGCTGCTGGTCGCCCATGGCGGAAACTGGATCGTCAAGCCCACTCTCCGCGAGATCAACCTGGACCGCAAGGGCGTTCACGTCATCTCCTCGACACCCAGCGGCCTGATGGCGGAGCAGGGGGAGTATGCCGAGCTCCACGCCGGCGGCCGCGAGACATCTCTTATCATGTACCTACACCCCGAGCTGGTGAAGAGCGATCAAATGAGGCCCGACTTCGCTCCCACTCAGGGACGCGAGTTCTTGGATTACACCGGTATCGCCGGCGTCAGCCCCACCGGCATCTGGGGCGCGCCCAGCAAGGCCTCCGCGGAGGAGGGAGAGAAACTGCTCCAGGAGGCCGCTCGCCAAGC
>CAZWRO010000025.1:9570-11226 GCA_964635365.1 uncultured bacterium
GGTGCGGCTGGCCTGGTCGAGCGCCTCCACGTTCACGATGTCGTACCGATTGCCCTCGGCATCGGTTATGAGGACCCGCCGGGTTCCGAGGTATATCACGTTGTCTCGGGCATCCCGAAGCGTGATCTCTCGCACCCCGCGGTTGGTTCTCACCACGCAGAGCTGCAGCCCTGAGTACTCGCTCAGAGACAGGATCTGCTCCACCCGGGGATGGAGGTAACGCCGTTCCAATTCGAGCTCGACGATCTCCCGCGACACGGTGTCGAGCTGCCGCCAGTTGCGAAGGAGACCGAATTCCTTGCCTTTGGCCGGAGCATTGTCCTTTGGGTCGCTTCCTCGAATCGAGATGTACCGGTCGGGATCGGTCAGCGGGTGCGACTGCCTCAAGGTCGGCGCTATCACTGTCAGCTCGTCGGCTATGGTTGCGTAGACGCGCCCATCCTCGCCCCGGAGGAACCGCACTTGCTCCGGATCCAGATAGCGAAGCTCCAGCGTCTTTTGGTCCCATCTTCTATACTCAGCCATGGAGCGCCCCCATCATGGACGTCTTCTGGTGCATCGCCAGCAGGTCCGCGTAGACTCCCTTCTTCGCCGTCAGTTCATCGTGCGTACCACTTTCGACTATCTTACCCTCATCCAAAACGACCACCTGGTGGGCGTTGCGCAACGTCGAGAGTCGATGGGCGATGGAGAAGGTCGTGCGACCCTCGATGAGACGAGCGATGGCCTCCTGAATCTGCTCCTCGGTCTCCAAGTCCACGTTCGCCGTTGCCTCGTCCAGGATGAGCACGGCCGGGTCGTGCAGGATCGCCCGGGCAATGCAAATCCGCTGCTTCTCGCCGCCGGAAAGCCGACCGCCCCGCTCTCCCACCTGCTCGTCGTAGCCGTCCGGTTTGCTGATGATGAAGTCGTGCGCGTTGGCCACCTTGGCGGCCGCCATGACTTGCTCCGGAGTGGCTTCGGGCTTGCCATAGGCAATGTTTTCGGCGATGGTGCCGCTGAGCAGGAACGGCTCCTGCAGCACAACACCCAGCTTTCCTCGGTAGGACCAAAGCGCCAGGTCGCGCAGCTTCACGCCATCGATGAGGATTTCTCCCTCATCGGCATCGTAGAAGCGACACAGCAGGTTGATCACCGTAGTCTTGCCGGCGCCACTCTTGCCAACCAGGCCCAACATCTGCCCCTGCTTCACGTTGAAGGAGATATCCTGGAGCACCTGCTGGTGCTTCTCGTAGCCGAAGCCTACCTGCCGGAATTCCACGTCTCCCTCGATCTTGTCGAGCACGATCTCGCCTCGCGTTTGCTCCGTGTCTGACTCCGCGTCCAGCACTTCGAACACACGCTCCGCCGCGGTGAGCGCGCGCGACACCCACTGCGTGGACTGAGCGAGAAAGTTGAGCGGCCACTGGATCATCGCCAGATAGGCGAGGAAGGCCATGATGTCACCCACCGATAAGCTTCCTCGCATCCGCAGCCATCCACCGAAGTACCACACCAACAGCGAGCCGCTCCCGATCACCAGCCACATCAACGGGAACAAGGTGCCGGAGGTTTGCTCCGCATAGACGGCCGCGCCCCTCAAATCGTCGTTCTTGAACTCGTACCGGTCGATTTCGGCCGGCTGCTGCGAGAAGGCCTTCGTTACCTTGGTCCTGT
>CAZWRO010000025.1:11326-14053 GCA_964635365.1 uncultured bacterium
CGCAGCGCCGCGCCCCCCACCAGACTCTCAACTTCCACCTTGCTGATGTCGGCCAGCGGCAGGTTCACTCTCAGCTCCGACCGGCCGTCGTCGCAGGTGCAGACGAGCACGCGCTCGCTGGCGAGCACGACCCACTGCTCTCCGTAGCTCCCGTCCAGCGCGAGATCGCCGCAGGCCGCGAGGCGCACTTCGGCCTCGGGGCATACGCCCTCTACGAGACGCTGGACGTCTTCTGGTAGCTGGATCAGTTCGGCCAACAGATTCCCCTCTCAGGGCACTGCGGAATGACAGGAATCGTTTCCGGCAGTAGTACTTGACGCGATAACGAGGCGCAAGGTTCTCTTTTCCACCAGGGACGTTCAGGCGGTCCTCATCGAGTCCCCTCGAAACCCGGCCCGGTTCGCGCGGGATAACCGCGCGGAGGTGCCTCTCCCGTCCTCACCGGAGACCACCGGTCTTATCGCCTGCGGGCCATTCTCATTTCTTTTCCCCAGGCCGCCTGGCGGCGAAAGTCAAACGCGCCTCACTTTCGCCATCCCGACCACTGGATGGCGCAAAGCAGGCGCGCCAAGGGCTGAGTCCGCGTCAATCCTGCTACAGCAGTCTTGTTTTTTCGCCGGTCAGCCGGGGGAGTCTAACCCAATGGAGGACGTCTTGTCAATGCCCTGGGCGACGAAATCCCCCCGCATGCGCCGGCAGGCAGGGCCCCGCGGGGCGCCCGTCGGTCGGCTGCTCACGCGCCAGCGGAGCCTGCTTAACGCGGGCTCCGCTAGCATCGTCACGATAGCGTGACGGACGGGGCGATGGAAAGACTTCCGTGCGTCTATTCTGTGCTTACATTTCTACCATCCAACTGTTACACTTCCTAGACGAAAACGGGACGTATTCCATTCCCTCGCCGAGCAAGACACTTTGTCACATTTCAGTCAGCGCCCCTCCGTGCCTGCGGAGGAACGACCGCCCAGGCGTTGAATCTGATGGGTGTAGTCCGGGAATCGATGGGAGTGGACGGGTAAGGCACGGGATGCAGAACTTCTTGCTGTTGCTGGTGGCTTTCCTCGCGGGAGCGATCTTGATGGCCCTGGAGCTGGTTGGAAGCCGCGTGCTTGCCCCCCACTTCGGCGGCTCGATCTTCGTTTGGGGCAGCCTCATCGGGGTCTTTCTGGCCGCGCTCAGCATCGGCTATTACCTCGGGGGAAGGCTGGTCGACCTGATTCCCAACGCACTTCTTCTGGCCGCCTTCCTCTTCGGAGCCGGACTCTTCGTGTTGCTCATACCTCGCTATGGCGCGGAGGTCTGCGACCGGATCCTCATGCGCGACTTCGGGCCGCGGGCGAATCCGCTGGTGGCCTGTACGCTGCTATTCTTCGTGCCAGGTATGCTCATGGCAGTCACTTCACCGTTCGTGATCCGGCTGACCGCAAGCACCATTAAGCAGGTCGGTCGCACGGCCGGCATGGTATATGCCATCTCCACCACCGGCAGCATCGCCGGCACGCTCGGGGCCGCCTTCTATCTCATCCCGGCCGTCGGCACGCGGGCCCTGCTCTACCTGCTGGGCGGCCTGCTTATCCTCACCGCCGTGGTGGCGGCCATGGTGCGCAAGTCCCGCCGCGCGGCCGCCGGGGCGGTGGCGCTCTTGGCGCTCTGCGCCGTCTCGCAGCCGGGGTATGCGGAGGAGCGCATCCTGCTGGAGAGGGACAGCCCCTATCACCGTCTGATTGTGGCCGAGGAAGGGCATTACCGATGGCTGCGGGCCGACAACATCTGGCACACCCAGATGGACCTGAACGATCGCCACGGCCGCGGCCTCCCCTATTGCGACTATGTCGACCTGGCGTTTCTCTTCAATCCCGACATTCGCGACGTGTTGGTGATAGGACTTGGCGGGGGAACGATCCCTAAGCGGTTTGTGCGCGACTATCCGAACGTCCATGTCGATGCGGTGGATATCGACGCCGACGTCGTGCGCATTGCCGAGCGATTCTTTGATGTACACGCCGGACCTCGACTGGCGATACACCAGGCGGACGGGAGGCTGTTCCTCAGGCGCACCAACAAGCAGTACGACCTGATAGTGCTCGACGCCTACTACGCCGATACCGTGCCGTTCTTCCTGACAACCCGCGAGTTCTTCCAGATCGCCCTGCAGCACCTGCGGCCCAGGGGCATCCTCGTCAACAATGTGGTGAGCGCGCTGAGCGGCCCGGGCAGTCACTTCTTCCGCTCGGTCTACCGCACCATGGGAGAAGTCTTCCCCAACGTGTACGCGTTCCAGGTGCCCGAAAGCGGCACTCGCGTGATGAACCTGGAGGTGTTCGGTGTGAAGTCGGAGCCGCGCACGTCGATGGACACGTTGCGCCAACGCGCCGTCCGCATGCAGGGCACCACGATCAAGGACGACAGGCTGACGCAGCGCTTGGGGAATTACGTCGGGCGCACCGTGCGCACCAATGACGTGCCAACCCTCACGGACGACTACGCCCCCGTAGACGCACTCCTGCACCTCTGGTAGTCGCTCCACTGCGTCACCGACGAGCCGCACGCGAAGGTTAGAGGCCGGTTACTCCACCCCCACGGGGGCGGGCACTTCCACGGGGGCCGCTCGGCTCCCACGGCGCGATGATGGCATCCTGAGGTACCTCCAAATGCCCGACCGCATCTGGGATCGAGAGGTTGAACTCGGCGGAAAGCACCTCGGTTCGTGTGGACTGAACCGTTCGCACC
>CAZWRO010000025.1:14153-16867 GCA_964635365.1 uncultured bacterium
GAGGTTGAACTCGGCGGAAAGCACCTCGGTTCGTGTGGACTGAACCGTTCGCACCTTGTCGCTGTCGAGCTGCCGTTCTTCGATCACGGTGGTGACGACCCGGGGCAGCCAGAGATCCTCAGCGGGGCTTATCCACTCCTCGACCTCTAAGATCTCCCGAGCAGAGCACCCGTACTGGTTCTCGGAAGCGGCGACGGTTCGCTCGAATCTGGCGACGGCATAGCCGCGATCCGGGGCGACCCATAAAGTGTCTGGCGCCGTCTCTTCCTCGCGGTCACCCGCTTGAGCCAGGCCCACGCGGATGCACGGGAGGTCGCCCACGCGCTCTGCCCCGACAACCTGTGGCTGAACCGCGTCGCTGTCGGCGAGCTGCTCCCCGAATGGCTTCGTGCCCCATATGGCCGGCGCAAGCGGCCACCGAAGCAGCAAGTTCGGACAGCCGTAGTTGAGGTACGAGCCGGCCTCGCCCGCAGTGAGAGGACCCTGAACGGAAAGGCGAGCCCCCTCGCCGGAGAAGCGCTCGACGCGCGTTAGCTGCGTGCCTTCAAAGAGCACTGTTGTCCTGGCCGGCTGGGGATCGTCCTCGGCTCCACGCGTGCTGTCGATGCGAACGCGGAGGCCGTCAAACCAGACTTCGTCGTCGTACACCTCAGTCGTTGGAGGCTGTCCCCGAGGCGAATGCGTGCTCTCCGAGTGAATCGTGAGGTGACCGGACTTGATGGAAGCCCCGTTCTGGGCCATCCGCTCAAGCAGAGCGTCGATGCTGATGCTCGCGAAATCCTCTTCGGAAAGGTCCTCCCCCATGGTCGGCTGGCTTGGGCGAGTAGCCAAGACCGTGATGAGGTATCCAACAACCACTACGATAGCTATCGTGAGAAGGAGCGAAAACGCCTTCCTCGCAGTTGACGGCATCGCAGCGCCCTTTCCCCGGCCGTGGGAGGCCCAGCCGAAGGGAGGCGACAGAAGGCGGCCTTACGTCACGCGGCCGGAACCCAGTAAATACCCGGACCGACGGATAAGCCCATATGCCGCCTTGGATTGTCAGGCTCCCACCTATCCGGCGATTATTATACCATGCGCTGTCAAGAGCAGGCGGGCGAAAGAAAGCAGAGTGTGCACTTCGCGCGATTGCCTTCACTTTCCGAGAGTGCGGCCGCGGACTCGATTCAAGGAGCCCAAGGGCCTTCTCGCCGACCGATGGGGTCCGAGAGGTAGCCGGCAAGGACTGGAGAAGTCTGAAGGCGTGATCATTGATTTTCACGCTCACCCTGGGTATTCGCACGACTTGAAAGGGATGCGGGCGGAGTTCCGGCCGGCGCTACGAGCGGCCAAGCATCACGGCGTCGATTGGATCTGCCTCAATGCGCTGGCGGACTGGACCGAATCGCCGACACCGGTCAGAGTGCGCAAGGCGAACGACGCCGTGCTGGCGCTGATGGAAGACTACCCGGACCGGGTGCTCGGCTTCTGCTATGTAAACCCTCGATATCCAGACGACTCGATGAAGGAGATCGAGCGGTGCGTAGTGCGCGAGGGGATGGCGGGCATCAAACTGTGGATAGCCTGCAGTGCGCGCGATAAACGCGTAGACGCCATCGCCCAGCGCGCGGCCGAGCTGAGGGTGCCGATCCTGCAGCACGCCTGGCACAACGCCCGGGGACAGAAGCCCAACGAATCCACCCCCGCGGACGTGGCCGCGATGGCCGCCAAGCACCCGGACACGATGATCGTAATGGCGCACCTCACGGGCGCCGGGGAGCGTGGGATAAGCGAGATCGCCCCCTACGAGAACCTGTCGGTCGATATCTCCGGCGGCGAGCCCGAGGCCGGTATGGTGGAGCTCGCGGCGAAGAAGCTGGGCGCGAATCGGGTGGTGTTCGGAACCGATACGCCCATCCGCAGCTATGGGATGACCTTGGGGAAAGTCGTGGGGGCGAAGCTCACAGCCCGGGAGAAGAAGCTGATTCTGGGCGGGAACGCCCAGCGCCTCCTGGGCAGGAGACTGGCGCGATGACAGTAGACGCGGCGGCCTATC
Organism: uncultured bacterium; assembly: GCA_964635365.1. Taxonomy (GTDB): domain Bacteria; phylum Armatimonadota; class Hebobacteria; order Hebobacterales; family Hebobacteraceae; genus CAZWRO01. The sequence goes on from CAZWRO010000025.1 coordinate 16,189, forward strand.
TGGGCTCGTGGCCTTTGAGGCCGATCGAGGCCAAGGTCTCCGATCTCACCAATACGATGCGGGAGAACCGGATCAAGGAGGCGTTGGTATCGCCGCTGGAGGGGTTCTTCTACGCCGACCCGACGCCGGCGAACGACAGGCTTCTGCGACGGCTGGCGAAGCGAAAGAAGCTCTGGGCCGCGCCGATCATCAACTTGCGGATGGCGGATTGGCGCCAGCGGATTGAGGAGCTGGCCGGACGGCGACAGGTTAGGGCAGTGCGGCTGGCTCCGAGCTTCCACGGTTACGAAGTCGCGGAGGCCAGGGAGGCGGTGCACGCCGCGGCGGAATGGGGGCTCGCCACCGTCGTGCAGCTCCGCCTGCAAGATGAGCGGAGCCATCCTCCCATCCTGAAGCTTCCCGCGGTGCCGCTTGCAGAGGTGGTCGCTCTGGCCGTGGCAGAGCCCGGCGCGCGGGTGATTGCATCGGCGGCGCGCCTGGCGGAAGCCCAGGCGCAGGCCGAGTACATCCGCCAGTTGGGGAACCTGTGGCTGGACATCTCGCACTTCGACGGGCTGGCCAGCGTCAAGCAGGCGTGCGAGGCGGTGGGCGCAGAGCGCCTGCTGTTTTCGACCAACTACCCCTTCTTCTACGCCCGTTCGGCCGCCCTGAAGATCCAGGAGGAGGAGCTTGCGCGCGG